>NZ_MOME01000041.1:0-68639 GCF_001983005.1 Protofrankia sp. BMG5.30
CACCCCGAGCGGTTCGCGCGCCGGCCACGGCCACCCCGTCTACCCGAGACCGTGTGGATCAACCAGCCAGTCCCAAGCCAACCGAGTAACGACCAACTGTCTCATTTGACTTGACATCTACCGGTCTGCCGGCGTGCGATCCGAGGAGGAGCCGGTGGCGGCGGTCCTGCCGCGCTACCGGTCGTGCCACCTGCCGTGCCGTCGTATCGGGCCGGCGAAGCGGACCGGGCTCTGGTGGGGTCGGGCAGGGCGGTAGGTCCGGGGCAATCGGGTCGCTATGCTGGCTTTCCGCTGACTACAGTGACCTGTAGCTGTCACGAGCAGCAGTAAATGTCGGGGGGTTCCGGTGCTGCAAGGCGGTCATCACTGCCCCGTGACGGATGCCGGGCGCGTTCCGCGACGTCGGTCTCCGGGCCGGTTACGGCTCCAGACCCTGTTATCGGTGGCCGCGGCGACCGTCGTTGTGGGGCTGGCCGTTGCGGGGCTGGCTGTTGTGGTGCCGGTCGTGTCGCCGTTGTCCGCGTCTCCCGCGGCGGCCGCGCCGGCGTCCGGTCAGCAGCCGGTGTTCGTGGTGCGTGTCATGGAGCTGCCACCGCAGGTCGACCGGGCCGTTCTGGAAACCCTGAACAGCCTGCTCAACGGGATTACGGACGGCGACGGAGTCGTCGTGGCCCGGGTGACCGGCGCGTCCACGCTGCTCGGCGGGCAGGGTGAGTCGGCCGTGCTGGACGCCATCTTCGATCATCGGGCCAAACTTGCCGTCCAGGTCGCGTTGCCGGAGCGTTCGCGGGCCGGCGAGCGGCCTGATCTCGGGACGGCCGGTTCGGTGCTGCTGGCCGTGGCCGGCCACCGGTTCGCGGACGCGGACGCCGCCCGCGCGGCCCTCGCCCGCAACAGCGGCGCGGGCGGGCAGCAGACGCCCTGCGGGAGGCAGTGCCAGGAACAGGTGGCGGGTACCGAGGCGGAACGGGCATCGGGGGTGTACACCACCAACACCGATCCCTTCCTCCTGGACGTCGTCCTCAGGCGGGCGCTACAGGTGGACACGTCGGCTGTTCCGGCCGGCCTGGCCTCCACGGCCGAGCAGCCGCCCCCGTCGGGGCAGGGCGGCTCCGGCCGGTCGTTCTGGGTCTACGCACTGATCGTCATCGTGCTGCTCGGGCTGGGTGCCGCCGTGCTCCGACGGCGCGGGCTGCTGGGCAGAGGGGATGACGGCGCGGATGATGACAACGACGTCGGCGAGGACAACGGCCGGGACGACGAGGGCGGCGGGTACGGCGGCGCACGGCCGGTGTCTCCGGTTGCGCAACCGAACGTCGCCGTCGGCCCGCTCGGCATCGTACATTCCGTTTTCGGCCCGCAGGGTTATGTCGCGGTCGACGGTGGGCTCTACCGAGCGACCTGGAAGGGCCCGGGATCGAGTCGGCCCCGCGTCGGCGACCAGGTGCGGCTGACGACGCACGAGGTGGACGGACTACAGGCGTGGCCACCGTACGGCCGCTCAGGCCGGTAGTCCGTAGTGACTACGCAGACGGGGATACATCGGAAAATGGCACCTCGTAACAGCTCTGACAGGGCAGCGGATCGTCAGCAGCCGCGGGACATCATCGGGAACATTCCCATTCCCCGGCCGAGCCATCGTGTGCTCGTGGTGTTGTGCATGGACACCTCGTACTCGATGCGTGGCGAGGCGATCGACAGGCTCAACGACGCGCTTGCCGGTTGGGCGCGCAGTATGCAGGCCGGCGAGAAGATGGCGCGGACCACCGAGTTCGCGCTCATCACCTTTGGTGCCGGGGGAGTACGCAAATGGCGTGGCAGCGAGAGTTTCGATCCGCGCAGTGACCGGACCCCGTTCGTGCCGGCCCACAGTTTCCAGCCACCGAAGCTGATCGCCGACGGGGTGACACCGCTGGTCGAGGCGGTCCGACTGAGTATTTCTGTCATCGAGGCGCGCAAGCGGCAGCTGGCCCGGGACAGGGTGACCTGGAAACGTCCGCTCGTCTGGCTGGTCACCGACGGCCGGCCGACCGACGACCAGGGGCATCCGAGCTCGGACTGGCGGCCGTTGGCAGGCGAGATCCGCGGGCTGGAGGCGAACCAGAAACTGGCGCTGTTCGCGATCGGTATTCCGCCCATCGACGACCAGGGCCAGGCAACCCTGCGCGAACTGGCTCCGGAGCGAAACATGATGTATGGACGGTTCGATTTCAGCGACATTCTCGTGCAGCTGGACAGAAGCGTGGAGGACCCCAACTACAAACTGCGTGGCTACCAGCCGAGGCAGGCGTGACCCCCGGCTGGCAGCCCGTGGCCGTCCGAGGCGGTGCCGGCGGTCGGCCCGACCGGTGGCGTATCCGGGGGGCCAGCGTCCAGGGGTATTCGCACGTGCGGGAGGGCAGATGGTGCGAGGACTCCTTCGCTCACCTGTCGCTGTACGGGCGGGGGCCGCTGCCCGACGTCCACGTGCTGGCGGTGGCCGACGGCGCGGGATCCGCGCCCCGGTCGGCCGAGGGCTCCCGGCTCGCGGTCGCGATCGCCACCCGGCTGGTGCGTGACCGTGTCCATGCCGCCGGCCGCGCCACGACCGCGCCGGAACTACAGCGAATCCTGGCGGCCTCGCATGAGGAGATAGTCGCCGAGTTCCGGCGGGTCGTCGCCGCGATCGCCGGGCCGGAGCACGTCGACGAGTTCGCGACGACACTGACGGTCGTCGTCCTCGCCCATCCCGTCATCGGCTATCTCGGCATCGGGGACGGCTTCATCGTCGTCCGCACGGGTGAGGGCGGACAGGACAACCTGCACCTGCTCGACGCCGGGACCGCCGACGCCGAGCACRCCACCCACGCGGTCTTCCTGACGTCGGACACCAGCCGAGCCGCCCGGGTGAACRCCCTCTACGACCCCTGGATCAGCGGTGTGTTCATATCGACCGATGGCCTGATCCCCGCGACCCTGCGACGAGACGCCGACGGCCGGCTGGCGGTGGCCCGGGAACCGGTCATCGACACCGTGCTCAGACTGCTCGACGATGATCATTTTGATGCCTCCGGACTCGTCCGGCTGCTGTTGCGGGAGGACGTCACCGAAGTGACCCAGGACGACACGACGCTGGTGGTGGCGGTCCTGTGTCGGTGACGGAGATCTTTGTCAACGGGCGCAGGCTGACCTGTTCGACCGTGCTCGGTGTTGGAACCGAGTCGGTCGTCCACGCCGTGGACGGCGATKCCCGGCAGGCGGTGAAGATCTACCGGGAGCCCGACGTCCAGCGCACCCACCGGCTGGAGTGCATGCTGCGGGCCTTCGACGCGTCACAGTTCGTCGACCCCGGTTCCGGTCATCCGGGGCTGGTATGGCCGGAGAAACTCGCCCGCGACGCCAGCGGGGCGGTTCTCGGATACGTCATGTGGCGTTCCGATGATCAGCAGCTGAGCACGTTCTTCGAGCACTACACTCGCCTGACGAACTTCCCGGACAAGGACTGGAAGTTTCTGTTGGGGGTGGCCAGCAACTTAAGCCAGCTGGTCGCCATTCTGCACGACCAGGAGATCGTGGTAGGTGACCTGGCGCCGTCCAACATTCACGTCCGGGCGGAYGGTCTGATCAGTTTTCTCGACTGCGACTCGCTGCAGTTCCGGTACGACGGGGAGCTTTTTGCCTGCCATACCGTCACCCCGGAATATGCCGCGCCCGAACTGCTGCCCGAGCTGTCCGGCCCCAGAGGCGTCGAAACGGACCGGTTCACCCTCGCCGTGCTGGTATGCCAGTTGCTGCTGTGCGGCGACCATCCCTTCCAGGGCATTCCAGCCCGGCTGTTGGACGTCGATCCGTCACCCGAGACGAACATCCAGTACGGCATCACCGTCCTGACGGCGCCCAGCGAGGTCGAGGTCCCGGACGAGGCCGTCGAGCCCGACGTCCTTCCACCGCGGATCGCCGCGCTGGCCAGGCAGGCGTTCGGGGCGGGCCACGGCGCGGCCAATTCGCGGCCGGCCGCGCAGGAATGGGCCGAAGCCCTCGACCTGGCCTGGGACGACGTCCGGACATGCGGCAACCGGAAAGGCCACACCTACAGTGGGCATCTCCCGGAATGCCCATGGTGCGCCCGGGCCCGGAGCGGCCGTTTTGATCCGTTCCCGGCGCTGCCGGACCTGACCGGCGACGCCGGGAACGGCGTCGCCGACGGCGGTAGTGCCATCGGCGGTGGCACGGCTCCCGCCACTCCCGCCACGAAGGCTGYCAGTGTTGTGCTGGCTGTCACGATTCTGYTGTTTCTGGTGCTGGCGGTCGTCGTTGCCGTCGTCGCCCGGTAGTCCGGTGCCCGCAGGTCCGCCAGACAGGCCGGCTGCCACGCCGCCGGGCGGGCCGCGTGACGGCCGCGGACAGGGCATCGGCGGAAACAGCGTCGGCAGAAGGAGGTGGGGACAAACCGTGTACCCCGCAGACACGCACCCACGAACCACCCTGATTCCGTTCTACCTCGTAGTGGACGTCTCGCAGTCCATGGACGGGCCGCGGCTGGACACCGCGAACCTCATTCTGCAGCGGATCGGGGAGGCGCTGGCCCGCGATTCGGTCGCTGCCGCCCGGGTCCGGGTCGGCATGATCGACTTTGCCGGCGGCAGCCGGACGGTGCTGCCGTTGTGCGACCTGCTCACCACGACGACGTTCCCTCAGCTGGCGTGCCGTGACGACGGCACCCGATACGCACCCGCGTTCAACCTGTTACGGGCCACCGTCGACCGTGACCGCCGCCAGCTGGCGGCCGACGGTTTCACCGTGGGCCGCCCCGGAGTGTTCTTTCTCAGCGACGGCGAACCCTTCGACGATCCTCCCGGCGCCTGGGAGGAGGCGTTTGCCACCCTGCTTCGGGAATGCCCGACCACCCCGCACATCATTCCCTGCGCCGTCGCCGACTCGAATCCCGAGATCATGCGGGCGCTGGCTCATCCGGCGCCGACGACGCCATTGTTCATACAAAGCCGGCTGGCCAGCCCGGAAAGCGCGATCAGAAATCTGACCGAGATCATCGTACGAAGTGTCGTGACCTCGGGCCATCAGGAGATGGTAGTGATCGATGAAACGGACGTCCATGCTCTCGACACGGTCATCGTCGATCCGCCCGAGTCCTGGATCGACCCGGATGTTCGTTATTGAGAGCCTCCTGTGAAGTGGCAGAGTGTCGCTGTCGAGCGGCAGCGGCTGGGCCGGGTCGATCTGCTGAGCCGGGGTGGGCAGGCGGTCGTCTACCGGCTGCCCGAATTCGGCCTTCCCGAGGTGGGGGTGCCGCTCGTCTACAAGGAGTACCGCTCCATCGTGGGGCGGGTGCCGGCCCAGGGCCTGGYCAACATCATCGCGCTGCGGCTGGCGTTGCCGGCGGACCAGCGCCTGTGGTTCGACACGCATCTGGCCTGGCCGTTGCGGATCGTGGTCGACAGCGATGCCGCCTCCGCTCGTGCGAAGGTGCTCGGCGTCGTCATGCGGCTCATACCCGATGCCTTCTTCCAGGTTTTCCCGGCAACGGCGGGACGGTCGGAGCGCCGGCCGAGCGAAGCGCGGTCGCTGTTCGCCGGACCCGAGCAGATGCGGGCGCTCGGCCTGCCGTTCCCGGACCGTGCGCAGCGGTGGTGGCTGTGCCTGCGGCTGGCCTACCTGGTGGCGTTCCTGCACAACCAGGGCATCGTCTTCGGCGACATCTCCGCCCGTAACGTCCTCTACCGTCTGCGACCGACACCGGACGTGCTCCTGGTGGACTGTGACGCGGTGCGGAAGGTCGGTAACGCGGCGGTCGTCGATCAGGGCCACACGCCGGACTTCTTTCCCCCGGTGATACACGAACCGCAGTCGATCAGCTCCGATCTGTTCAAGCTCKGCCTGTTCATCGTCCGTATCCTCGCGCCCGGCCGGACGGTCACGCCGGAGAGCGCCACGCGAGCTGTCGAGGATGTGCTCGACCGGACCGGTGTGGATCTTGTGCGGGCCAGTCTGTCCGCCGACCCGAGGGCCCGGCCGGCTGCGCTTGTCTGGTACCGCTATCTGCGCTCCGGCGCGGGTTCCCATCCCAGGACGCTGCCGCTCGGGGAGTGATGCAGCCGGTATCGTCCAGGAGGGTGCCGTCGGCTGGTGAGATTTGACAGATCTTGGTGTGGAGCCACGTTGCCGCACGATCTGGGAAAAAATCATACGTCTGTGTGTCGTCGTGGACACGGCGACATTGACACAGGTCACACGGCCAACTATGGTCGGCAGAAAACAATCACTTGTTTGTTAATGTGATCACCGTCTGGAGTGTCGAGTTTGTTGCTGGCTGTGGCAGTCGCGCGCGGGGAGGCGCGAAGGTGGATCATGCTGGCACAAAGTAGGACATAACGGGCTATTCGGCCCGCCTACACCACCTCGACCGAGGGAGAAGGAGGGTCCTGTGAGCGCTACCGATGTCATCACGTCCCCTGTGGGAGGGGAAACAAGCAGAAACGGCTCCAGTCCAGCTCGGGCCGAGCGCCAAAGCATGAGCCGCAACTCGCAGTTACTTGTCGCATGGTGCGGTCCGGCCATGGTCGTTTTATTTGTGATCGGGAGCGTCTGGCTCGCTCGGTACTTCCCACCCGCCATCCACCCGAGCGATTCCCCGCAGGAGGTTGCSCAATACTACCGGGACCACAAGGACGCCATCCGCGTCGGTCTCGTGTTCACCTGTCTGGCCTACGCACTGATGGGCGTCTGGGGCGTGTGCATGGCTGTCCAGACCCGGCGCAAGGAGGGGCTCTTCCCGGTTCTGACCTACGTCCARCTGACCTGTATGGCCGCGGGTACCGCACAGATCGTCGTGAACTGCGGTCTCTGGGCCACCGCGGCCTTCCGCGCCGGGGACGTGTCACCGGAGATCACGCAGGCGTTCAACGACGCGGGCTTCATCATCCTGCTCGGCACCTGGATGCCGTTCACGATCTGGGCCATCGCGCTCGGACTGAACATCCTGCTGGACAGGACGACACCGGTTTTCCCGCGCTGGACGGGATACTTCAGCATCTGGTCAGGCGTGTGCTTCATGCCCGGTGGGACGGTCTGGTTCTTCAAGAGYGGGCCATTCGGCTGGACCGGTGTGGTGTGCCTGTGGATACCGTTCATGGTCTTCGGCGCCTGGGTGCTGTACTTCAGCTACCTGTCGATGCAGAACGTCAAGCGCGGCTTCGTCYATGAGCAAGATCTTTCCATCGTGTCGTGACCATGAGCGTGCCGTCCGCGGTGGATCCGTTCGCGGATCCGTTCGCCTCGCACACCGCGAGGGYGCCCCGGTGGCGCCCTCGCGGCGGAGGCCGGGTGCCGGGCGAGATCGGCATCTGGGTTTTCATCTTCGGGGACATGCTCGTCTTCGGGTTGTTCTTCGGTGTGTTCGTCTACGAACGGTCGCGGRGCGTCGAGCTTTTCGAACACGCTCACGAGACCATGGACCTGACGTTCGGCGCGGTGAACACGTTGTTGTTGCTGACCGGGTCGATGTTCGTCGTGCTGGGCCTGAACACGCTGCGCGGAGGGGCTTCCCGGACCGGCTCGCGGATGATTCTCGTCACGCTGCTCTGCGGCGCTGGCTTCGTCCTCAACAAGTACCTGGAGTACTCGGACAAGATTGACGCGGGACACACACCGTCGGTCAACAGCTTCTACATGTACTACTTCGTCTTCACCGGTATCCACCTGTTGCACCTGCTGATCGGAATGATCGGTCTTGTGATCATGTACAGGATTGCCCGCAAGCCGGTCCTGGAGGCCAGGGACATACGTAATCTTGAGGCCGGAGCCTGCTACTGGCATCTTGTCGACCTGCTMTGGATCGTTCTGTTCGCGCTGCTGTACCTGATGAGGTGACCAGATGTCGACGCATGTCGGGAGCACCGTCGTCAAGGGTTCTGCTGCCAGGATTTCTGTCGTCAGGAATCCCACCGTTGTCTCCTGGCTCGCGCTCATGGGCGCGACCGTGCTCTCCTGGTATCTCGGGGAAGGTCACGGCGCCCGGGAGGYCGCGACGGTCGGTGTGATTGTGGTGGCGTTTTTCAAGGTGTACCTCGTCGGCCGGTACTTCATGGAACTCCGGGAAGCTCCGCAGATACTGCATCTTCTGTTCGCCGGGTGGGCCGTGGTGGTGTGTGTGGTTCTCGTGGCCATGTACCTCACTGCCGGCGACTAAAACGAGCGGCCGATGCCGTGGTGCGGGGCCGTGTTTTCCGGAGGCGTGACCGGTGTCTTTCCCGAGCGTGTCCGTTGCCGATCGTGGTGCTGTTCAGGAACGAACAGTTGTTTTATACTGAAATGACTGTGACCGTGGCCGACGGGGTATCACGGTCCTCAGTAAGTCGACAGGACGGAAGGGGCATGCTGTGACTGCATCAGAATCAGGCGGAAGTGCTCTTCTTGAGGGACGTACGGTTTTGATTACCGGCGCCGGCTCCGGTATTGGTAGAACGACCGCGCACCTGGCGGCCGAGGCGGGCGCTCTCGTCATCGCGATCGACCTGAAAGGTCAGGACGAGACAGCCGCGGCCATCACCGAGGCCGGCGGCAGGGCCGAGGCCCGGGCGCTCGATGTCTCGGATGCCGCAGCCTGGCAGATCCTCGTGGACGGCGTGATCGAGTCGCATGGCTCCATCCACGGGCTCGCCAGTATCGCCGGTATCGTGTCGGATGTCGACAGCCTGCTCTCGCAGACGGAAGAGGGCTGGGACCGCATTCTCGCCGTCGATCTCAAGGGTGTCTGGCTCGGTGCGAGGGCCGTGGTCCCGGCCCTGCTGGAAAACGGTGGCGGAAAGATCGTCAATATTGCGTCGACGGCGGGTCTCATTGGTATGCAGAATGTGCTCGCCTACTCCGCGGCCAAGGGCGGGGTCATCGCTCTGTCACGACAGGTGGCCGTCGAGTACGCCGCGCGCAACATCCAGATCAATGTCATTGCTCCAGGCGTCACCCAGACGCCCATGCTGGGCGACATCACGGAGGAGCTGCTCACCACGGTTACGGCGGCTACTCCGTCGGGTCGGTTGGGCCGGCCGGAGGACGTCGGTAACCTGGTCGTCTACCTGCTGAGCCCAAAGAGCGACTTCATCACCGGCCAGGTCATCCCGGTGGACGGAGGCTGGACGGCCCAGTAGAGGAGCGTCGGCGTTGCCCGTCGCCGGGCTGTCCTGCGAATTTCTGGCCTGGGTCGGTTCATGCCGATTACAGCGGATYCCACGGGCGCGGGTGTGCTGACCGGGAAAGTGCTCCTGGCCTGGTGCGGTGCGGCGCGGCGCGCGCCCTGACAGCAGGTCGTCGACAGGGCTGGTAGACGCTTTCCAGGTGGCGTCCACAGGCTGGTGGATGGAGCCGTTGGCCGGGGCTGCTGGCTGCGCCGTCGTCAGCAGGACCACGTATGGCTTCGTATGACCTGGCCAGCGCACCTCGGCGGGCCGCACCCGCACCAAGCGTCGGGGGTGTACAGCCGCCGGCCCGCGGGACGACCTGCCCGGATGAGGGGATACATCTCCCTCGTTGCCCTTCCGCCTGTTGCGAGCCTGTTGTTCGGGCGTGACACGGATGTGCCCGAAAAGTGCCGATAATGCTATTGGTCTGCAGTTCGCTCGTATGGTGCCCAAAATATGTGACGGCGATGGTCCGGTCATAGGGAAAACGCGGCGGATCCTGCCGGGAGAAGCGCTCCTGGAAGGCCTTCTGACGGCCGCCGGGTACAAAGTCACGATTGATCGGTGACGCTCGCCGCCTGCCAGTACGGCTCTTTCGGACGGTCATTTTTCTTCGGTGGGCGAGAGAAGTGGCAGGTGCTCTCTTTCTGTCGTCCGAAATCTGATCGGCAGGGATGGTTGTGATGCGTCTGGAACTGTAGTTTTTCTCGCCGTCGCGAGTGTCGGAAGGGACGGAAATTCCGTTGACGACGGTGCGGTGGATCCGTGGACGTGATGCACCGCCCAACTGATCAAGGAGACAGATGACACAGCAGGTTGCGACCGAACCTGGCAGCCACCGCTCACGTTCCGGTTCCATCGCCGGGAGCGTTATGACAGTGCTGCCACCGCTCCTTCAGCGAGTGGTCGTCGACGTCGGACAGAGCGGGCAGTTACTCGGGCGGCTGGTGTCCACAGCGGTACGCCAGCCACGCGGGTACTGGGGGAGCACCCGTGACGAGATGTACGCGATGCTGCGCTTCTGCTGGCTGCCGTGCACGCTCGCGGTCGGCGGCTTCACCTTCCTCATCGCGAACTACGCGTACGACCTGCTCAGCCTGCTCGGCGGGCACAACCGGATAGGCACCTACTTCGTGATGGCGAGTATCCGGGAGATCTCGCCGTTCTGTACCGGCATGGCCGTCGCGGGGGTGATGGGCACGGCCATGACCGCGGACCTCGGCGCCCGGCGCATCCGGGAGGAGCTCGACGCGCTGAAGGTGCTCGGGGTCGACGCGACGCGCACGCTGGTGCTCCCCCGGGTACTTGCTATCACGATCATGACGGTGGCCTTCACCATCATCGGYRGYCTGCTCGGCATCATCATGGCCATGATCTCCGCGACCGTRYTYGGCACGACGTCCRYCGGTGGYTAYTTYGSWARYTTCCTGTCGAGCCTGACCGCYCCCGAGCTGGTCGGTGTTCTGATCAAGTCCACGCTYACCGGCCTGTTCATCGGCRTCGTCTGCGCGCAGAAAGGGCTCACCGTGCGTGGTGGGTCGGAGGGTGTCGGACGGGCAGTCAACGAGGCGGTGGTGCTGTGTTTCGCCGCCGTATGGGTGATCAACTTCGTGGCGAACGCGACGATGCTGGGCCTGAACCCCGACATGTTGGTGAACCGGTGAAAGGCGTTCGACGATGACCGTGACCGACGAGCGGAAAGAGGCCACGCCGGAGCCGGTGAGCAGCGGTGGCGGTGGCTTCGGTTCCTACAGCAGTGACCGGTCGTTGGTGTACGACCTCGGTGAGATCGCCAGGTTCGCGGCGACCTCCGTGCGCCGCATGCCGGGTGTGCGGCACTACGGCTCCGAGGTGTTACGCCAGGCCGGGATCATGATCCTGTCCAGTTCTGGGATCATCTGGTTCATGATGGCCATGCTGGCCGCGGAGGCCTCGTTGGAAGGCCACTATCTTCTCAGCCAGCTGGGCGCCGGCAGTTATACGGGAGTGTTCACCTCGACGGCTGACTACACGGTCGCCCCCGAGATGTGGGGGTGGATTCTCTCGGCGAAGGTCGCCTGCGGGCTGGTCGCCGAGCTCGGCTCGATGCGGATCAGCGAGGAGATAGACGCGCTTGAGGTCATGGGCCTCGACTCGCACTCGTATCTCATCAGCACCCGGCTGCTCGCAAYCATCRTCGTCACGCCGTTCATGTTCATCRYRGGCACCGGGATCATGTACTRCGTCMASTAYGTGCTGAACGTGCACGTGTTCCACAGTGTGTCCGCGGGTGGGTATCTCTCCGTCTTCTGGGCCTTCCAGACCCGGYAGGACGTGCTGTTGTCGCTGGCCATGGGTGCGATCATGGGAATGATGATTGTCATCGTCGGCTGTTACTACGGGTACACGGCCAGCGGTGGGCCGGTCGGGGTCGGCAAGAACACGGCGAAGTCCATGGTGATCAATCTGGTCATCGTCAGCGTGGTCGGGGCGGTGTTCCAGCAGATGTTCTTCGGGTCGCTGACGCGCGCGCCCATCGGGTACTAGACCATGTCCGGCAGATGTTCGACCGCATGGGCGGCACCGCGTTCGTCTCGCTCGACACCCGTCAGAGACGGCACGGCGCGATGAGTGACGCGATGTTGGCGCAGTTCGCGTTCRCTGCCGTGTTCTTCGTTATCGGATGCTGGGGGCGACGACATGCCRCCGATCTCGTTTCTCGGGCCCTTTCCCGCGAAGCGCGGACGGCAAAGGAACAGTCGCTGCGTCGGGGGGCAYGCTACTGCCAGATCGTCGCGGTGCTCTTCATCGTGTTCGGGGCGACCGGGCAGACCTTTCCCCTTGGCCTCCCATTTGACGGTCCCATGTAACGGGAAACACGGATCGTGATGGCAGCACTGTCGATCGGATACGGGCGAGACCCGGGCTGGGAGGTGCCCGCGCCAGGCCGGTGCGGGCACCACGGCGACGGCAGGATGCTTCCGCGCGCTCGGGTGGCCTGTTCCACGGCACACCCCCTTCCTGGCCGGCGTCACGCGTCTTCCGGACGCTGGGGCTGGCCGCGGCAGGTCCTGGCATGCTGGGCTGGCGGCTGTGACGCGTGTTGTGCTGGCACCCGACAAGTTCAAGGGATCGTTGAGCGCCGCCGAGGTGTGCGCGGCGTTGGCCGAGGGGCTGCGCGCGGCCCGCCCGGACGTGCACACGGTGTCCCTGCCGGTGGCGGACGGCGGTGACGGCACGGTCGAGGCCGCGCTGTCAGCGGGATACCGGCGGGTCGCGGTGACCGCGGAGGGGCCCACGGGTGAGCTTGTCGACACGGCCTACGCCGAGCGCGACGGCACCGCGATCGTCGAACTGGCCGATGCCTGCGGCCTGCGTCGGTTGCCGGGCGGACGTCCCGCGCCGCTGGCGGCGTCCAGCTACGGGGTCGGGCAGGTGGTCGCTGCCGCTCTGCGCGCCGGCTGCCGACGGGTGGTGCTCGGTATCGGGGGGAGCGCGAGCACCGATGGCGGTGCCGGGCTGGTTGAGGCGCTGGGCGCTGTCCTACTTCCCGAAAGCCCTGAAAGCCCCGAAAGCCCCGGGAGTCCAGAGCGTCCCGGGAGTCCCGCGGGGCGGCGGCGTCACCGGGGTGGGGGTGCTCTTGCCGCCCTCGACGGCGTCGATCTGTCCGGGCTGGACCCACGGCTGCGTGACACCGAGCTGATAGTCGCCTGCGACGTCGACAACCCGCTGCTGGGCCCGCACGGCGCGGCTGCCGTGTACGGCCCGCAGAAGGGCGCCACACCGGACGACGTCGCTTTCCTGGAACGGGTGCTGGCCCGCTGGGCGACGATCGTGATGTCCGCGACCGGGACCGATCATCGATGGGCGCCGGGGGCGGGGGCCGCCGGTGGTGTCGGCTTCGCCGCCCTGTCGCTGCTCGGCGCCCGGCTGTGTCCCGGGATCGACCTGATACTCGATCTTGTCGGTATTGACGACGCGCTGCTCGGGGCCGATCTGGTGGTGACGGGGGAGGGGTCGCTCGACGAGCAGACACTGCGTGGGAAGGCCCCGGCCGGGGTGGCGGCCCGGGCGCGTGCGGCCGGCGTACCGGTCGTCGCGGTGGCGGGACGCTCGCTGCTGGATTCCGCGGCGCTGACCGGCGCCGGTTTCTCGGCGGTGCGCACCCTCGCCGAGCTGGAACCGGATGAGCGGGTGAGCCTGTCCCAGGCGGCTGACCTGCTGCGCCGTCTCGCGCCCCGACTGATCGATCGGTCCTGGYCGGATGGTCCGGCCTGTTCCGTGGCCGCTACCCGTCCCGCTGGTCGTACGGAGGCCGGCGACGGAAGATGACCATTGCTGGGATGCCGACGGCGAGCAGCGCCGCGAACGCCGCGAGCGGAAGGAAGGCACCGCCGGAGCCCCCCGTCCGGTCGGAGCGTAGGGACCGCGCTATCGTGTAGGCCTCCTCGGTGTTCTCCGTCGGCCTGACCTGCCCAGTCTGGACCGCCCGCACGGATTCGACCGGTTGCACGGCGAAGGTGTATCCGGTCGCGCTGCTACCGACCCGGTCGAGGACGATGTTGCTGAACGTGTCCGGGTCGAGGATCGCGCGGATGGCGGATCTGYCGCGCGAGGTGTCCTGTTGGACGGCGTACACGCCTGGCACAAGGTCGTCGAACGCCCATTCTCCGGACGCGTCGGTGGTGGTCTCCCGCAGGATGGCCGTCCCGTCCGGGCTTGTGCCGGTCAGTTGGATGGCCACGTCAGGCGCGGCGGACTCGCCCGCGTCCTGTCGCCCGTCGCGGTCGGCGTCCAGGTAGGCGTTGCCGCTGATACTGGAGCGGGCCGAGGCGCCGAAGTCGCCGAACGGTCTGAGCAGATCGGCCAGCTGCCGATGACCTTCGCTGTTCGGATGGTAGATCAGGCTCTGGTCGAGGGCGAGGAAGCCGTCGAGGAACTCGTGTATCCAGCGGTCCGGATTTCGCTGGTCGACGGCGGGGTCCGGTTCGTGGCCGGCGAAACGGCATTTGACGGTGTCGACCACGGTGACGAAACGGCCCGGCGTACCGACCGAATCCGCCGGCAGGGCGTCCAGCGAGCAGCTGTGCGCGTCGGGGTCGGAGGGCCCGGTGAAACCCAACGAGCGGTTCACCGTGTCCGCGGCGGCGATCTGCATGCCGTCCCCGCGGTCGCCGAGTTCCCGGACCGCGGCGGACGGGTCGAAGACCGTCCCGTTCAGGGCGTCCCGTGCGCCTGGTGGCAGGTAGTGTTCCCGGCTGGACAGGTACGGATAGGTGACCAGGGCCACCCGCCCCCCGGGYGGCATCCGCTCCCGCAGGCGGGTGAGCAGGGTGACCAGGCGGCTGCGGACCTCCGTGAGCTCGTCCGTTGCCCGCTCGGTGAGCCGTTCGCATTCGGCGATGTCCCCGGCGGGTATCCCGAAGAGCTTCGGAACATCGAAGGCGAAGCAGCGCAGCACGATGTCGGAGAACTGGACGTCGTTGCCGCCGATCGTCAGCAGGACCAGGTCGGTGTCCGCGCCGACCGCGTCGAGCTGCGGTGTGACCACCCGGGTGCACACGGCGGACGCGATGCCGTAGGTGACATCGACCGGGCCGATATCGGCGGTTTCCTCCGACCCGAACCCGGACGAGCAGTCCCGCGACAGGCGGTCAGAGACGGCGGGATCGTTCGCGGTCTCGCCGCCGCGCAGTGGGGTCCGGTAGGTGTGCTGATCAATCCTGCGTGGGTTGAGAAGATCGTTCGTGGTGGCGCCGCTGCACGCCCGGTTGACATAGGTGACGTCGTATCCGCGTTCGTCGCGCAGCCACTGGGCATATTGTTCGCCCCAGTTCACTGTCGAACGGTGGCATCCACGTGGTCCGTCACCGGTGTCGTAGGTGCCGGCGCCCGCGCCGTTCCCGGCGGCGTACGAATCGCCGAGCTGGACGATCGAAAGGTGGGGGGTCACCACGTCCGCGGCGTTCCCCGGCTGGGGGGCGGCGGTTTGCGTCGGGGTGGTCCGCACGGTGGGGTCGCCCGGTTCGGCGGCGGCGGGCCGCCCCGTAATGATCAGAATCGTGAGAAGGGCCGTGGGGACGACGACTCCGGCGGTGATCCGGAAACCCGGCCCACCCACGGTGCGAAAGGAAAACGATCGAGCTGTTTCTGGTCTTTCGGTCGTCCCTGATATGAGGACGGATCCGCATCCGGCCACCGCGTCGCCCCCGAAGCCTGAGCCGTTATTGGCACACCTGAAAGCGGCACACGTGGAAGTGCCGAATACATTTCGATGCGAAGGGTAACCGACTCGGTCGTGACGGGCAAGCATGGCGCCGGGACGGGATGCCGGGCCGGCGCCGGGGGGCTCAGCGCCAAGGTGGGCAGGGATGCGGGCAGACTGGCGCCGGGGCGGGCGGGTCAGCGCCGACGGCGCAGGATGCGGTTGCCGAGCCGCGTGATCGGGTCGTATGCGGTGTCGACGACCCTTTCCTTGAGCGGAATGATGGCGTTGTCGGTGATCGAGATGTGCTCCGGGCAGACTTCCGTGCAGCATTTCGTGATGTTGCAGTACCCGATGCCGGCCCGTCCGCGCAGCAGATCTCGCCGATCATGTGTGTCCAACGGGTGCATTTCCAGTTCGGCATACCGGATCATCAACCGTGGGCCGGCGAAGACGGGCTTGTTCTCCTCGTGGTCGCGGATGACATGGCAGACCGTCTGGCACAGGAAGCACTCGATGCACGTGCGGAACTCCTGGACGCGGTCGACGTCGGACTGCTTCATCCGGTGGTGCCCGTCGTCCCCTGCCGGTGCTCCCGGGGCGAACGCCGGCACCTGCGCGGCCTTCTCGTAGTTGTACGAGACGTCGGTGACCAGATCCCGGATCACCGGGAACGTCCGCAGCGGCGTCACCGTGACGGTGTCCGTGGGCGCGAACAGGTTCAGCCGGGTCATGCACGTCAGCCGGGGGCGGCCGTTCACCTCGGCGCTGCACGACCCGCACTTGCCGGCCTTGCAGTTCCACCGGACGGCCAGATCGGGCGCCTGCGTCTGCTGGAGCCGGTGCAGCGCGTCCAGGACGACCATGCCCTCCTCGACACCGACCGTGTAGTCCTGGAGATCACCGCTGTCGGAATCGCCCCGCCACACCCGCAGTGAAAGATCGTAGGCTGCCATCAGGAGCCCTTCCCACCGGCCGGTGCGCCCCGATCCGCCCGGGATTCCGCACCGGCATCCTCGAACAATGYGGCCAGCTCCGGTGGCATCGCGGGCAGGGRCTCGGTGGTGAGCACGAGCCGCCCGTCACGCAGCCGGAGCACGTGGTTCAGCGTCGCGAACGCCGGGTCCGCRGACGGGTAGTCGTCGCGGGTGTGCCCGCCGCGGCTTTCCCGGCGGGCCAGCGCGGCCGTGGTGATGCACTCCGCGACGGTGAGCAGCGATCCCAGGTCGAGGGCGAGATGCCAGCCCGGGTTGTACTGGCGGTGCCCGACGACCGCGACGTGCCGTGCGCGGGAGCGCAGCGTCTCGATCTCCTTGAGTGCCCGGACCAGCTCGGACTCGGTCCGGATGATCCCGACCAGGCGTTGCATCACGTCCTGGATGTCGTTCTGGAGCTGGTAGGGGTTTTCCGGCGGATGGGACGGCGAGACGCTGGTCCCGGCGCTGTCCCTGGCGGAGGTGGTACCCCCGGCGGAGCTGGCGGTGCCCTCGGCGGAGGCGGTGCCGGCCTGCGCGGAGCCCGGGGTGAGGGCCGCCGCGAAGGGCGCGAGGGCCGCCGCGGCCGTCGCGTCGATCTGCGCGTCGTCGGCCACGGCCCGCTTGTGCGCCGGTAGCGACTGGGCGTAACGGGCCGCGTGCAGCCCTGCCCGCCGTCCGAAGACCAGCAGGTCGGACAGGGAGTTGCCGCCGAGCCGGTTGGAGCCGTGCATGCCGGCGGCGCACTCGCCCGCGGCGAACAGCCCAGGTACGGTCGCCGCGGCGGTCGACGGGTCGACCTTGATGCCACCCATGACGTAGTGGCAGGTCGGGCCGACCTCCATCGGCTCCCGGGTGATGTCGACGTCGGCGAGTTCGGTGAACTGGTGGTACATCGACGGCAGCCGGCGGCGGATGTACTCCGGGTCGCGGCGCGAGGCGATGTCGAGATGGACCCCGCCGTGCGGTGAGCCGCGGCCAGCCTTGATCTCGGCGTTGATGGCCCGCGCCACCTCGTCGCGGGGGAGCAGTTCCGGCGGACGGCGGGCGGTCTTCTTGTCCGTGTACCAGCGGTCGGCCTCCTCCTCGGAGTCGGCGGTCTCGGCGGCGAAGACCGGTGGGATGTAGTCGAACATGAAGCGGCGCCCCTCGGAGTTGAGCAGCACGCCACCGTCGCCCCGGACACCTTCGGTGACGAGGATTCCCTTCACCGAAGGTGGCCAGACCATCCCGGTGGGATGGAACTGGACGAACTCCATGTCCATCAGCGCGGCCCCGGCCCACAGCGCGAGCGCGTGGCCGTCGCCGGTGTACTCCCACGAGTTCGACGTCACCTGGTAGGACTTGCCGATCCCCCCGGTGGCGAGCACCACCGCGGGCGCGTCGAAACGCACGAAGGTGCCGGACTCGCGCCAGTACGCGAAGGCGCCAGCGATCCGCCCGGCCACGCGCGCCGAGCTGCGCTCGCGCGCCGGGGCGGACAGTGCCTCGGGTTCGTCCGACGCCCGCCCGGCGCCCGGCCTATCCGCTGCCCCCGGCACGGTCAGCAGGCGCAGCACCGTGCACTCCATGAAGACGTCGATCCTCTTGCTGATCAGCCGGTTCTGCAGAGTGCGGATCAGCTCGAGGCCGGTACGGTCCCCGACGTGCGCGAGCCGGGCGAAACGGTGACCGCCGAAGTCGCGCTGGAGGATCCGGCCGTCCGGCGTCCGGTCGAAGACCGCGCCCCATTCCTCCAGTTCCCAGACCCGTGCCGGGGCCTCCTCGGCGTGGATCCGGGCCATCTGCCACTGGTTGAGCATCTTCCCGCCGCGCATCGTGTCGCGGAAGTGCGTCTGCCAGTTGTCCTCGGGCCAGACATTGCCCATCGCGGCCGCGATACCACCCTCGGCCATCACGGTGTGGGCCTTGCCGAGCAGGCTCTTGCAGACGACGGCGACCCGGGCACCCTGCTCATGCGCTTCCAGCGCGGCCCGCAGGCCCGCTCCGCCCGCGCCGATCACGACGACGTCGTATGTGTGTCTTTCCGATGTGCTCATGGTTTATGTGGTCACCACCGCACGTTGTTCGCGGGATGCCTGGTTCACCAGGTGTCCGGCCGGCAAAGTACGTCTGATCCGTGTATGTCCGATCCGTGGGATGTACCCAGCCTGGTGGGGCGTCCGGTTCATGGGATTCATGGGATTCATGGGACGCCGGATCCGCGCCGGTCCTGGCGCCGGCGGGATCCGGACGGGTGTGCGGCGGCGACACCTCGGAGCGCCCGGCACCTCAGGCCACCCAGTGGTAGTCGTGCAGATGCCCTGCCGCGACCAGCCAGATGTAGAGGTCGGTTATCATGATCCACAGCAGGCTCGCCCAGGCCCACACCATGTGCCGCCGGTTGAGCGCCGACACCGCCTGCCACATCTGTCGGCGTATCGGATGCGCCGACAGCGTCCGCAGCCCGCCCCCGCACAGATGCCGGAAGGAATGGCAGGAAAAGGTGTAAAGACCCAGTAGGACCACGTTGACCACGAGCATGCCGGTACCGACCCCGACGCCGAAATGACCGTCGAAACCGAACGCCCCGACGGCCTCATAGGCGAGCAGGCCGATGAACAGTATGCCGAAATAGAGGAAATAGCGGTGCACGTTCTGCATGATCAGCGGCAGCCGGGTCTCGCCGCTGTATTTCCGCCGGGCGTCCGGCACCGCGCAGGCCGGTGGTGCCCACCAGAACGACCGGTAGTACGCCTTCCGGTAGTAATAGCAGGTAAGTCGGAAACCGAGTGGAAAAATCAGGATCGGTATGGCGGGCGAGATCCAGGGAAGATCGCCGAAGAATCCGGAGCCGAGCGCGTCGCGCGGGCAGGAGTCGGTCAGGCAGGGTGAATAGAACGGTGACAGGTACGGGTCGGCGTAGTAGGCGGCGTTCCGGAACGCCGCCCACATGCCATAGCCGACGAAGCCGGTGAGGACCGCCACCGTGACGGCGGGCGTCACCCACCAGCGGTCCTGCCGCAGGCTCGCCCGGGCCGCGCCGCCGCGGCCGGTGGCCGTGCCGGCGGGTCCCCGACCGTCGGCACGGGTGTGCGTCTGCGTCGCCATAGCACTCCCCGCCCTTGTGAGGCCTCCGGAGCGGCGCGAGAGGAGCCATGGTCGCGTGGCCGTCGGTCTGCCGGCCCTACTGGGCCTTCAGCCTGCCGGCCACCCGCCGTCAGCCGTTGGAGGCGCGATCAGGGTAACCCGGGTCGCTCGTGATCGCGCCTCCAGTGGTTACTTTCCGTGGTGGTGGTCGTGTCGTCGGTCGATGCCGGCGTCAAGCTGTGGTCCGTGCTCCGGATCGCCGTCGCGGCGTCACACCCGGGCGCGTCGCCGTCGCGACGACACGGCGCGATGCCGCTGCCAGCCGCCGGCGACGCCCTCGTCGTCGCATTCTGGCTGGAATTCCGACTCACCGTGGCGGGCCGGTACGAACACCGGCTCGGGGGATTCGCGGGTAGTGTCTGTTGGCGGTTTGTCGGAACTGTCGATTTCCGTCGGAACGACGGTTTCGGCGGCCAGGTCGTCAATGTCCTCCATGACCCGGCGGACGTCCGCCGCCAGTCGATCGGCAGCCCTTGAGTTCGGTGCCTGAATGCGCAGGCGCTGGATATGGCGTTGTGCTTCCTGAACCGCTGTGGTTACGGCAGAAAGCTCCCCCCGCAGGCTTGTCGACTGCACGATTCGCCACCTCCGTGGTACTCCGGTCACCGGTCGACGGTGGCCTGGACGGGTGTCCGTGTCCGTGGAAAACCACCGTGCCGGTCATGTGCATGAAATATTGCGTTCACATAGCAGTATGATCCGGATGATGGCGAACCGGCCAGCGGGACGGACTTTTTTCCCGTCTCGAAGTGCCTGAAGTCGGTCGCGGCCCCGTCCGGCCACGGCCTGGCTGGTCGTGGGCTAAGGTTGATCGGCCAGTGCCTGCCGCGCCACTGTGCCGACCGCAACCGCACTGACTGCCTCGGTACTGACTGCCACGGCGCTGACAGCCATGGCGCTGACAGCTACGGCGCTGACAGCCTCGGCCACGGCCGGCATCACGCGCTCGTCGAAGACGCTCGGCACGATGTGGAGCGGGTTGATCTCGTCCTCGCGCAGCACCGCCGCCAGCGCGTGGGCCGCGGCAAGGAGCATGTCCTCGGTGATGTCACGGGCCCGGGAGTCCAGCAGCCCCCGGAAGACGCCGGGAAAGGCCAGCACGTTGTTGATCTGGTTCGGCTCGTCCGAGCGGCCGGTCGCGACGACCGTCGCATACATACGGGCGTCCGCGGGGTCGACCTCGGGGTCCGGGTTGGCCAGCGCGAAGACGATCGCGTCGTCGGCCATGGTCGCGATGTCCGCGCCGGTGAGGATGCCCGGCGCGGACACGCCGATGAACACGTCGGCGCCGATCAGGGCGTCCCGCAGCGTCCCGGTGATCCTGCCCGGGTTGGTGTGCGCGCAGATCCACCGGCCGTTGTCGTCCAGGTCGTCGCGGGCCGGCGAGATGATCCCACCGATGTCGGACGCGATCACGCTGCCGCCCGCGCGGCCCGCGCCGGCCCGCAGCAGCAGGCGCAGGATGGCCGTGCCCGCCGCGCCCGCCCCGCTGGTGACGATCCGTACGGAGCCCAGCGACCTGCCGACGATCCGCAGCGCGTTGGTGAGGGCGGCGAGAACGACGATCGCGGTGCCGTGCTGGTCGTCGTGGAAGACCGGTATGTCGAGCAGGCCGCGCAGCCGCCGTTCGATCTCGAAGCAGCGGGGCGCGGCGATGTCCTCGAGGTTGATGCCGCCGAAGACGGGCGCGAGCAGCGCCACCGTGCGCACGATCTCGTCGACGTCCTGGGTGTCGAGGCAGATCGGCCACGCGTCGATGTCCGCGAACCGTTTGAACAGCGCGGCCTTGCCCTCCATCACCGGGATCGCGGCGGTGGGGCCGATGTTGCCCAGGCCAAGCACGGCCGAGCCGTCCGAGACCACCGCGACGCTGTTGCGCTTGACCGTCAGCCGCCGGGCGTCGTCGGGCCGGTCGGCGATGGCCAGGCACACCCGGGCGACACCGGGGGTGTAGGCCATGGACAGGTCGTCGCGGGTCCGTAGCGCGACCTTGCTCGCGACTTCGATCTTCCCACCGAGGTGCAGCAGGAACACCCGGTCGCTGACTCGCCGGACGACGAAGTCCGGCATGTGGCGCAGGGTCTCGGCGATGGCCTGTGCCTGCTCGGCGTCAACGCACAGGCAGGTCATGTCCAGCACGAGCCGGCCCGCGTGCGRCTCCGCGACGTCGAGGGCGGTGACCACCGCGCCCAGTTTGCCGACGGCGGTGGTGATCTCACCGACGGTCTGTGACGATGCGGGTACGTCGAGGCGCACCGTTATCGAGAACGAAACGCTGGGGACGGCCACGAACGTGCTCCATCTGTCGTTCGAGCGACAACGTGGGCAGGTGCCCGCATCGATGCTCGCAGCCGCGGTCCCGAATCCGGCGTAGGCCAGGGCGTGGCAGCAAAGATCACAGGGAGCGGGGACGGCGGGAGCGGGGATATCCGGCATGGGGCGCCGGCCTTGCCCGGCCCGCGCAGGACGCGCCCGGCCTGCCATGACGCGCCCAGCCCGGGCCGGGATGCGCCGACCGGGCCGGAACACGATGGCCAGGACGTTGCGCGGCCAGGACACGTCTTCGGACACCGGGGGAAGTACCCGGGACAGTTGGCGCTGGCAGGCGCCCGGGGCAGCAGGTGAGCAGCCGGTGGCCGACAACGTGCCGCCCGCCCGCCGGAACGGGTGGCCCTGACGGGCGGGCGGCAGAAGAGCACCGCTTCCGTCCGGTCGGCCGTCGCCTGCCGCCGTCGCAGGCCGGTGGCAGGCAGGCCGGACAGGCGGACGTGGACAGCGGGCGGAAGCGTGGGGAGTTCCGGCCAGGACGGTCAGGACGTCGCGGGGCGGAAGCCGGACTCGGTGCCCCGTCCGGATGCCGTGGCGCCGCCGGCCTGCTCGCTCCGGCCGTTCTTCTCGCCGGCCTCGAGCACGGGGACGTGCCGGCTCGACGTCGCGGACACCTTCGACAGGCGTAGCTGCAGCACCCCGTCCGCGAGCCGGGCCTCGGAGCTTTCCGCGTTGACGTCCCCGGGCAGCCGTACGGCGTACTCGTACCGGCCGGTGCGGCGCGCCTGCTGGCGCATCACTCCGCTGCGCTCCCGCTCGGTGATCTCGGCGGCGATGGTGACCTCGTTCCCCCGGACGTCGATGTTGACGGCCTGTGCGGGCACACCGGGCAGGTCCGCGTCGATGAGGTAGGAGTCCTCGGTCTCCTCCACGTCGACCGCCGGCGCCCAGGAACGCCGCTCCCTGGCCGTCAGCTCCGGGAACGAGACGTCGAGCAGCCGTCCCATCCTCTCGTAGAGGTCGCCGAACTCGGCGAACGGGTCCCACCCGCGTCGGGTGAGGGGGCCCGGACGGCTGAGCACAGACGGAACGGTCATGGTCGATCACTCCTTCGCGGTTGTTCCTGGCGACTCACTGCTGGCGATGGGCCCGACGCGACCGGTGACAGGCGGTGGGACGCCGGCACGCGGTGCCGGTATGCCGGCTGGTGCGCCTCCCGGGGTGGGCACCACCCCATACGGCTCCTTTCCGTTACCCGGGCAGGCAAACGGCGCCGGCGGCGGGATCCCGGCCTGGGAACCGGACGCCGCCGGACGCGGACCGGATGCCGCCGACGGAACGGGGCTGCCGGCGGAGCCGGGCTGGGTCAGAACACCGCTGTGCCGTGGACGGGTGACGACGCCCGGGCATGGTGGCGGCGTGGGATGCGCCCGGCCCGCGCGGCGAACCGTCCCGCGGTGACGCCGGCCGCCATCGCCGCCGCCATCAGGGCGGGATCCTGGGCGCGGGTCACCGCCGACGCCAGCAGGACGGCGTCACAGCCGAGTTCCATGGCCAGCGCCGCGTCGGAGGCGGTGCCGATCCCGGCGTCCAGGACGACCGGGACCTCCGCCTCGGCGACGATCAGTTCGATGTTGTGGGCGTTGCGGATACCGAGCCCGGTCCCGATGGGCGCGCCCAGCGGCATCACGGCCGCGCAGCCGATCTGCTGCAGGCGCCGGGCGAGCACCGGGTCGTCGTTGGTGTAGGGCAGGACGGTGAACCCCTCGGCGACGAGGCGTTCCGCCGCGTCGAGGAGCTCGACGGGGTCCGGCAGCAGGGTCTGCTCGTCCGCGATCACCTCGAGTTTCACCCAGTTCGTCTCCAGCGCCTCCCGGGCGAGCTCGGCGGTGAGAACGGCCTCGTGGGACGTGCGGCAGCCGGCGGTGTTGGGCAGTACCCGCACGCCGCAGCGGGCGAGCATGTCCAGCATCGACCCCGGGGTGGTGGTGTCCACCCGGCGCATGGACACCGTGCACATGTCCGTGCCGGAAGCTCTGATCGCCGCTTCCATGACGGCGAGGCTCGGCGCGCCGCCGGTGCCCAGGATCAGCCGGGAGCCAAGCTCCTCACCGGCGATCGTGAACGCGTCGTCGGCCATGTCAGCCTCCCTGGGTGGCGGTCAGGATCTCCACGTGCTGGCCGGCGCGCAGCTCCAGGCTCTCCCACCGGCTGCGGGGGGCGACGACACCGTCGACCGCGGCGGCGCTCCCGCGGCCGGCGGCGGAAACGCTCATCATGATCATGAGCTGATGCAGCGTGGTCCCCGCCGGCACCTGCATGGCCTTGCCGTTCACGGTGAGAGTCATCTGACGTCCTCCCTGGTCGGCCGGTTCTCGACGGCCTGGTCATCGGCGACGCGTCCCTCGGTGGCTCGGTTCCCGGCGTGGTCGAACCGGGCCGGGGTGAATGCAGCGGCCTCGTCGGGCAGGGCACCGTCCGCCAGCAGGCCGGCGATGGCGTCCGCCGTCACCGGGGTGAGCAGCACACCGTTGCGATAGTGACCCACGGCGAGCAGCAGCCCGGGTATCCGGGATGGGCCGATCAGTGGCGCATTGTCCGGTGAGGCGGGCCGCAGGCCGGTGCTGACCTCCTCCAGCTCCGCCTCGCCCACCCCCGGGACGAGGGCTTGGGCGTCCCGGAGCAGCTCGTACACGGCGCCCGCGCGGGGCCGCAGGTCGAAGCCGGCCTCCTCGCTGCTGGCCCCCACCACGATCCGGCCGTCGGCGCGGGGCACCAGGTACACCGGGTGGCCGCGCACCGTGCCCCGCAGCACACAGGTCAGCAGCGGCGGCCCGACGGTACGCAGCCGCAGGGTCTGGCCCTTGACCGGGCGGACCGCCGGCAGTACCCCGGGCGGCAGCCCGTCGATCTGGCCCGACCACGCTCCGCAGGCGAGGACGACCACCGGCGCGGTCAGCTCGGTGCCGTCGGCCAGCCCCAGCCCGACGACCCGGTCGCCGCGCAGCAGCCACCGCCGCGCGGCGGCGGGAAGCAGCGTCACCCCCTCGGCCACGCAGGCCCGCAGCAGCGCGCCGTGCAGGAGCCGGTTGTCGATCTGGTGATCGTCGGGTGCCGACAGCGCGCCGGCCAGGCCGCTCGCCGACGCCGGGACGCGGGCGCGCAGCTCGCGTCGGGTCAGCAGCTCGGTGCGCAGGCCCAGCGAGCGCGCGAAGCCGTGGATGTCGCGCAGACCGGCCATGTCCGCGCTGTCCCAGGCCGCGACCAGCGTCCCGCAGCGCAGGTAGCCGACCTCGGTGCCGCTGCTGCGCTCCAGCTCCGCGACGAACGTGGGGTAGCGCTGTGCCGATGCCATGTTCAGCGCGAGCAGGGGCTGCTCGCCGTAGCGGAGCTCGCTGAGGGGGGCGAGCATGCCCGCGGCCGTCCAACTGGCGCCCGATCCCGGTGCGGGATCGACGACGGTGACGGTCAGCCCGCGCAGACGCGCACGCCACGCCACGCCGAGCCCGATCACACCGGCGCCGGCGACGATGACGTCCGGCCGGGACCCCGGCGCACCCCGGTCGCGGGCCCCGGCCGCGCGTGCCGGCGCGACGGCTGCGCCTGGCGGCATGATGGCTGCCGGCATGAGCCTCCTTATACACTTGGGGTGTCGTTGTCCTCACCGATACCGCTCACCCGATACCGTTCACCCGATACTGTCAGCCTCAATCGCAAGTTTGGCCTGTCCCGCAGCGGTGGGCAGCGGAAAGACATCCCGTCGATGGGTGAGGCGCCTGTCATGGGCTGAATCATTATGATCGGATTTATCGCGGTGGTACCGGGCGCGGCGGTACCGAACAAGGAGATACCGGATATCGTGGTACCGCCTGACGGCGCTCCGCATTTAGCCTGTGCCCAACGAGCCTGTGCCCGACGGCTGCCGGTGGACGGAGGAGTTGGCCCACGCGGCCGGCGATCCACCGCAGGCGGCCTGGCCGGGGATGCGGTTCGTCCGGCCCGGCGGCTGCCGGCGGTGGCCGTCGGGTACCTGACATGATCGACGGTTACGGGCTGCTGGAGCCGATCGGCTACGGTGGGTTCAGCACGGTCTACCTGGGCCGACAGGAGATTTTCGACCGCCGGGTCGCGGTCAAGGTGATGAACGCCGTCCTCGCCGATCCGGACGCGAAGCGGCGGTTCCTGCGTGAATGCCGGGTGACCGGGCGCCTGACCGGCCATCCGAACATCATCTCGGTTTTCGACGCTGGGACGACCCGGGACGGGCGTCCCTACATCGCGATGGAGTACGTCTCGGGCGGGTCGCTGGCCGACCGGCTGGCCGGCGCCGGGCGGCTGGACGCCGACGAGGTGCTGCGCGTCGGTGCGCAGGTGGCCGATGCCCTCGTGACCGCCCACCGCCACGGCGTCCTGCACCGTGATCTCAAACCGGCGAACATCATGATCCGTGAGTCCGGGACCGCCGTGCTCAGCGACTTCGGTATCGCCGTGGTCGAGAACGCGGCGGAGAACACGACCGCGTCGGTGGCGTTCACGCCCCGCTACGCGTCGCCCGAGGTGCTCCAGGGTGGGGAGCACAGCGTTGCCTCCGACATCTTCGGGTTCGGCGCCACCCTCTTCACGCTGCTGGCCGGACAGCCACCGTTCACCGGCCGGATGCCGACGCAGCTGCTGCGGGAGATGCTGGACGGGCCGCCACCGGCGCTGCCCGACGAACTGGCAGACAGCGTCCCCGACGAGCTGGTCGCGCTGGTGCGGCGGACCCTCGCAGCCGCGCCGGACCAGCGTCCCGCCACCGCCGCGGGTGTGCTGGCGGAACTGCGCGCGATAGAGGCCGCTCGCGGCGGCCAGGTCGGCGCGCCCGTCTCCGCGGACGATCCGAAGAAGACGTCGACGGTCACCGGCCGGCTCGCGGATCCCGTTCCCCGGCTGCCGCGGCCCGCCGCACCGCCTGGCGGGACGAGCACGGCGCCGACCCTGCCACCACGCCCAGGCGCGGGTCACGTCGCCGGTGGGAACGTGTCACCGGTCGGGCCGGCAGCCGACATCCCCAGGCCGCCCACCGTGGATCCGGCTGCTGTAGACCCGTCCACCACAGATCCGGCCGCCGCGGGCCATGTCGCCCCGGCGCCCGCAGCCGCGGGCGCGGGCGGCGGGCCTGCCAGCGTGGACTCTGCCTCTGCCGTCGTGGCTGGCTCCACTTCTTCGCAGCTCGCCGCGGCAGCGGTCGTGGCCCCGACGCCGGCCGAGCCGGCGTCCACCACGTCGGCGGTCGTCCCGGAACCCGTCGCTCAGGAGCGCGTCGTCCAGGAGCCCGTCGTGCCGGCCGCCGCCGGGCCGGGGAAGCGCCGCCGTGTGCTGGGCGTGCTGGTACCGGTGACAGGCGGCTTCGCGGTGGCGGCACTGCTGCTGTTGCTGTTACCAGGGGTCGGGCTGCGTTCCCCAGCCCCGAGGGTGACCATCTCGGCGGCCCCGCCGTCCGCGCCGGGCGGCGCCACCCCCACCGCGTCCGCTGCCGCCTCGGCTGCCCCGGCCGTGTCGGCTTCCCCCGCGGGGACGCCCGCCGCGGGAGCGTCCGGCGCCGTGCCGGTCGCCCCGGCGGCGCCCGGTGCCGCGGGGCCAGGCCCGACGGCATCCGGCGCGGGGCCGCCGGGCAACCAGGTGCCGAACACGGGGGTATCGGTGGTCCCGCCGTCTCCCCCCGCGCCTTCGCCGGCGCCCAGCAGTGCTGTCCCGTCACAACCGGATCCCACGAAAAGCTGCACCTCTCGTAACCGGAACGTCACGGACTACGCTGGACGTACCTTCCCCACGTACAACTGCCGTACCTACGCCGGTTCGGCCGTCTACGCCAACGTCCGGGCCGCACAGGGGTCGGAGGATCTCGACGACAGCGGCTACATGAACGCCGCGTCGGCCGTCTGGGTGGTCTGCCAGCTGCAGGGTCGGGCGAATCCCGTGGTGCAGGGCAACACCAACACCTGGTGGCTGTACACCCAGGGTGACAGTTCCCGGCCCAACACCCACGGGTACACGGTCGCCTGGGGGTATCTGCCGGCGACCGTGGTGGCCCAGGGAGGGCAGAACGAACCGATTCCCGGGGTGCCCACATGCTCGTCGTACCTGTAGGCCCCGGCGCCGGCAGACCCGGCGCCGGGGCCGGTGTTCCCGTTCCGCGGGGCGTCCCGGCGGCGGTCAGACCGGCGGCCGTGGAACCCCTGGCCGGTGTTTCGTTCCACGGCCGCTGTCCCGTCCCAGGCCCCGAGGGTTTCGCCAGGCCCGTGAACGGTGTGGGAAGGTGTCCGGCATGACGTACCTGCCAGGCATCGAGGATGTCGAGGAGGCGGCGTCGTGGTGGCCGACCCGACCGGCCGGGCGTGTCGGGCGGGCCGGGAACGTGGTTGGGCGGGCCGGGAACGCCGGGGTGGCGGGTTTCGCCCGGGCAGCCGCGGGCGCCGGTGCCGCCGCGCTTCTCACCCACGCGGTCCCCTCGGTGGCCGCCCTGCGCCGGCTGCGAACCCAGCTGATGCCCGCGCTCGCCGGGATCGGCGCGCCGGACCATGTGGCGCTCACCTTCGACGACGGCCCGGACCCGGCGTCCACCCCGCTGTTCCTCGACGTGCTGGCCGAACTGGACCTGCGGGCGACCTTCTTCGTCCTCGGGACGATGCTGGAACGCGCGCCGCACCTGGCCGAGCGGATGGTGGACGCCGGCCACGAGCTGGCCGTCCACGGCTGGGACCACCGGCCGATGCTGCTGCGCGGGCCGCGCTCCACCTACCGGCAGCTGTACCGGACCCGGGAGCTGATCACGACGCTGACCGGGCGGCCGCCGCGGTTCGTCCGGCCGCCGCACGGCATCCTGTCTGCGGGGTTCCTCCTCGCCGCCCGCAGGCTGGAGCTGACCCCGGTGCTGTGGACGGCCTGGGGCCGGGACTGGACGTCGACGGCCACGCCGCTGACCGTTCTCGACACCCTCACCCCGGACCTGCGCGGTGGTGGGACCGTCCTGCTGCACGACAGCGACTGCACGTCCGCGCCGCAGGCGTGGCACAGCGCTCTCGGCGCCCTGCCCGAGTTTGCCGCCCGCTGCCACGACCGGGGCCTGCGTCTCGGCCCGCTGGCCGAGCATGGCCTGCTCCCTGGCCCGCTGGCCGAGCCCGACCTTCGCCCTCCCGGCCMGTTGGCCACACACGGCCCTCGCGCCTCCGAAGCGCCGGTCGGGTAACGCGAACCCGTCCCGGAATCACGTGATCGAATTCTGTTGAATCACGAAGCGGGGGAACAAACGCGCTGGCAGCCGTTTACGTACTCGCTTTTCTGGCAGTCGCTTTTCTGGCTGGAATTTCCTGGTTGAAACTGTAGAAGAGCGTGGGGGACGCGGGGCTGTCCGGCCGGTGCGCTGGCGCGGCGCGGGCCACCGGCCCGGCGGGTCAGTGGCCCGGGAACGTCAGGTTGGTGGGTACAGCGAGTAGCCGGGGAAGTTGCCGTACAGTCGCTCCCCGGGGTCGTCGCCCACGGTGACGGCGTGCACGAGGTGGTCGCCGCCGACGAAGGCCCCTTTCCAGGACGCGCCGCGGCCGCCGAACGGCTCGTCCCGGTCACCCCGGGACCGCGGCTTGTTGATACCGATCTTGAATGCCTGGACTTCGCCGCTGAGCCGTCGGGCAAGCGCCTCGTCGTCGCAGGCGAGCGAGGCGACCAGCGCGCCGTTGGAGGCGTTCATCGCGGCGAGGAGCTCGGCTTCGGAATCGACCACCACGATCGTGTCCACGGGGCCGAACGGCTCGGCATGGTGCAGCGCGCACGACGGCGGGGGAGCGAGGATGGCCACCGGCGGCACATAGGCCGAGGTGTCCTGCCCGGGCACGAAAGCGCCGTCGGCGATCGTCCCCCGGTACAGCGGCACGCCGCCCTTGCTGACCGCCTCGTCGATCTTCCTGGCGAGCTCGGCGGACTTCACCGCGCTGATGACGGGCCCGTAGTCGAGTTCGGGCAGGGGATCGTCATCGTGCGCGACGGCCAGCGGATGCCCGAAGCGCACCGACGCGACCACGGGCAGGTAGGCCGCGAGGAACTGGTCGAAGAGCTGGCGCTGGACGACGTAACGGGGGTAGGCGGTGCAGCGCTGCTTGCCGTACTCGAAGCCCTTCTTCAGGTGCGCGGCCAGCAGGTCCCACTGGGAGAACTCCCAGATGCCCCAGGTGTTGAGGCCCTCCTGCTCCAGGAAGTGCCGCTTGCCGGTGTCGACGAGCGCCGCGGCGACCTGCCCGCCCACGGAACGCCCGCCGACGAACGCCAGGCAGCCGATCTCCGGTGCCCGCACCAGCGCGCTCGACAGCCGGGAGCCGGACCCGGACACCAGCGCCACGGGGAGCCCGGCGCGGTGCGCCAGCGCGCAGGCGAGGGTCAGGCAGGCGGCCCCGCCGTCGGTCGGGGTCTTGGCGATCGCGGCGTTGCCGGCGAGGACCTGGACGAGCATGGCGTGCATGAGCACGCTCATCGGGTAGTTCCAGCTCGCGATGTTGCTGACCGGGCCGGGCAGCGGGCCGCGCCCGTCGATCATCCGGTCGATCTCCTCGACGTACCAGCGGACGCCGTCGAGCGCGCGGTCGACGTCGGTGCGCGCCAGCCGCCACGGCTTGCCGATCTCCCAGACCAGCAGCAGCGCGAGCAGGTCACGGTGATCGTCCATGGCGTCCACCGCGGCGGTGACCCGCGCCCTGCGCTCGGCGACCGGTACGTCACGCCAGTGTTTGTGGTCGTCGAGGGTGGCGCGGATCGCCTCGCGCGCCTCGTCCGGCTCGATCATCGGTGGGCCGGCGATGGAAGATCCGTCAACGGGGGTGACGCTGCGCAGTGGTTCCCCGGTGCGGCGCCACTGGCCGCCCCACAGGTTGCGCAGCCGGTCCGAGTCGAAGGCCTCGGGCGCGGCCTCGTGACATCGGGCGTACGCCTCGGACCAGCTCTTACCAGGCTTGACGTGATGGTGGAGCGTGTTGCGGGAAGGTGTGACCATGACCACAGGTTGCCCGTGATCGGCCCTGAGCGCCACCAGCACCACACCTCGAAGTGGCGAACGGCGGGAGTCCGGCCGTGAGCGACGGTGGCATGTCGGGCGTTCGGGCAACGGCGGCGAGTATCGCCATCTGAGCGTCCGAACTATTACACAGAGTAGTCGTCGTTGAGGGGGTCTCGGCGTCGAATTCACTCCCGCGGGCCTGTTGGTCCCGGTCGCGGGCCCGATGGGGGGATGCGTCATATGCCCAGTTCGGGGTTGATGATTCACCCCCTTCGCGGGTATGGTGACGGTGTGTCGTCAGCGTCATAGCAAGCGTCCTAGCAAGATGGCGGCGCGTATCATTCCGATATGTCGGAAGCGGTATCCGTGCATGACTCGATCGGTGCCGGTGTGGAGACACGGCTCTGTGTAAGTAACCCATCACATAGAGTGGGCACATGCGTCGATCGCAGTTTGTCCGTCCRGCAGCCCGTTGTTGGACCATCCGTGCCAGATAGCTCCGATCTGTGATGATGATTGGTGTTCTGCCACCTGTGGCACCTCAGTCCGAGCCCATCCGGGTGCTCGTGGTCGACGACCACGAGCTGTTCCTCCAGGGTCTGGAGACCGTTCTCGATCTTGAAGAGGACATCACCGTCGTCGGTCGCGCCGGCGACGGCCGGCAGGCTGTCACGATAGCCACGGGGACCACGCCGGACATCGTCCTGATGGACGTCCGGATGCCCTACCGCGACRGCATCGACGCCGCGAGCGCGATCAAGCGTGAGGTGCCGACCRCGAAGATCGTAATGTTGACGGTCAGYGACGACGAAGTCGATCTTTTCGAGGCGATCAAGGCGGGGGCGGTCGGTTACCTCCTGAAGTCCATCCCGCCGCACGAGGTGGCCAGCGCGGTCCGCGCGGTGCACAACGGGCTGAGCCTGATCAGCCCGTCGATGGCGTCCAAGCTCATGGTCGAGTTCGCCGCGCTCGCCCGCGGTTCCGACGACCGGCCCAGCCGGGTACCTGCCCCTCATCTCACCGCCCGCGAACTGGAGGTCCTCAAACTGGTCGCGGAGGGACGGGCCAACCGGGAGATCGCCCGGAAGCTGTTCATCAGCGAGAACACGGTCAAGAACCACGTCCGCAACATCCTGGACAAACTGCAGCTGCACTCGCGGATGGAAGCCGTCATGTACGCCGTCCGGCAGGGCCTCTTCGAGATCGAATAAAGCGAGATCGACCGGAGCGGGGTCGACCAGAGGCTTTCCCCGGATCGTGCTTTCCGTGCGGCTCCCCGGCCCCTGCCTCGCGGGTCGGCCGTGTGTGCGGCCGAGGTGTCACRGGCCGGTGCCACGGGCCGGGGAAGCGTGGGAGACACATGCGGCGCATGGGCTGGTCCGACCCGTTCGGATGGCTGTCCAAGGCAGCCGGACCCGGGCATCCTTGTGGTGTGTGCGTGCAGGCGCCCCGCGGGAGCACTCGGGCACCGCCGGTGGGCCGCCTTCCCGCCCGCGGCGGGTTCTGTCACGCCTACCTCCGAGAGGGCCATGCCTAGTCCCGATATACCCAGTCATAGTCCGATGCCTGCCCTGGACCGGGCCGACCTGGGCAGGCGACAGTGATCGAGTGGCTCCTCGTCCTGATCAGCGTCGCGCTGGTCGGGGTCTGCGGCGTTTTCRTCGCCGCCGAATTCTCCCTGGTGACGGTCGACCGCATGACCGTCGAACGTGCCGCGGCAGTCGGTGACCGCAGGTCCAGAGGCGTCCTCAAGGCGCTCAGGAACCTCTCGACCGAGCTCTCCGGCGCTCAGCTCGGCATCACCATCACCAATCTGGCGATCGGATTCCTCGTCGAACCGGCGATCGCGCGTCTGCTCCACGGCCCGCTGAAGGCGGTCGGGATACCCGCGGGAATGGCCACCGGCGTCGCCGTGGCGGTCGCCGTGCTGCTCGCCACGGGCATTACCATGATCTACGGCGAGCTCGTCCCGAAGAACCTCGCGGTGGCCCGGCCGCTGGCGACCGCGCGGATGGTGCAGGGGTTCCAGCGTGGGTTCAGCCGGGCGGCATCCTTCCTGATCCGCCTGCTCAACGGCGCCGCCGAGGGCCTGCTGCGGCGGCTGGGCATCGAGCCGCAGGAGGAGCTTGCCTCGGCCCGCTCCGCGCAGGAGCTGTTCTCCCTGGTCGGCCGGTCCGCGGAGCAGGGCACGCTCGCGCCGGAGACCGCGACGTTGCTGCAACGCTCGCTGGCGTTCGGGCACAAGCAGGCCGCGGACGTCCTCACCCCCCGGGTCCGCATGTGGACGGTCGGGGTCGGCGACCCGGTCAGTGAGGTGATCGCGCTCACCCGTCGGACCGGGCACTCGCGTTTCCCGGTTGTCGGGCAGGGCCTCGACGACGTGGTCGGCCTGGTCCATGTCAAGCACGCGGTCGCCGTCTCCGAGGACGACCGGGACACCGTGACCGTCAGCGACGTGATGATCCCCCATCTGAGCGTGCCGTCCACGATCGAACTCGATCCGCTGCTGGAGACACTGCGCCGCGGCGGGCTGCAGATGGCGGTCGTCATCGACGAGTTCGGCGGCACGGACGGCCTGGTCACCATCGAGGACCTGATCGAGGAGCTGGTCGGCGACGTCGTCGACGAGCACGACCGGGTCGGGCTGCGCGCGGCCCGGCGCCGGGACGGGACGTGGCTGCTCTCCGGTCTGCTCCGCCTCGACGAGGTGGCGCAGACCGTTGACGTCCACCTGCCGGTGGACGAGGCGTACCAGACTCTTGGCGGGCTTGTCGCCGACCGTCTCGGCCGGGTGCCGGTCGCCGGTGACGTGGTCGAGGTCGACGGCGTCACCCTCACCGTCCAGCTGATGGACGGCCGCCGGGTGGACCGGGTCCGCCTGGTTCCCGCGCATGTCCGCGCCGACGGCGAGCCGCCAACGGACGGCGGCTCTCCCGTGGACGGTGACTCTCCCGTGGGAGGCGCGTCCCCCAGGGACGGTGACGGTTCCGCGGACGGCGACCGTTCCGCGGACGGCGACCGTTCCGGAAACAGCGGCCGTCCCAGGGGCGGGCGGCGCGGCTGCGCCGCCGAGGACGCGATGGGGGCGCTGCGGTGAACATCCCGCTCGCGCTCTTCCTCACCGTCGTCCTGCTGCTCGCCAACGCCTTCTTCGTGGGAGCCGAGTTCGCGCTGATCTCGGCCCGGCGCAGCGCCATCGAGCCGCTGGCACAGGCCGGTTCGGCCCGCGCGCGGATCACGCTGCGCGCGATGGAGGAGGTCTCCCTGATGCTGGCCGGTACCCAGCTGGGTATCACGGTCTGCACCCTGGGGCTGGGCTCGCTCGGGGAGCCCGCGGTCGCGCACCTGCTCGAAGGCCCGCTCGAGGCGGCCGGGATGCCGCACGCCCTGCTGCACCCGGTCGCGCTCACCGTCGCCATGACGGCGGTCGTGTTCCTGCACGTGGTCATCGGCGAGATGGTGCCCAAGAACATCGCCCTGGCCGGGCCGGACCGCAGCGCCCTGTTACTCGTCCCGCCGCTCGTCGGCGTCGTGCGCTACCTGCGCCCGGCGATCGCGGCCCTGAACGCGGTCGCCAACCTCAGCCTGCGCATCGTCCGGGTGGCGCCGAAGGACGAGGTGGCCAGCGCCTTCACCCGCGACGAGGTCGCCGGCTTCGTCGAGGAGTCCCGCCGGGAGGGGCTGCTCGACGCCGACCAGCACGGGCTGCTCTCCGGGGCGCTGCACTTCGACGAACGCAGCGCGCGCAGCGTCCTGCTGCCCCTCGACAGCCTGGAGACGGTCGAGGTCGGGGTCACCCCCCGGGGGGTGGAGGCGGTGGCTGCCCGGACCGGATTCTCCCGCTTCCCGGTCCGGGCGGCCACCGGCGAGCTCGTCGGATACCTGCATCTCAAGGACGTTCTGGAAACCAACCCGCGCAAGCGGGCGGCGCCAGTCCCCGCCAAGTGGGTCCGCCCGCTGGCCAGGGTCGGTTCCGACGACCGGCTCGCGACGGTGCTCGCCACGATGCAGCGCAGCGGGGCGCATCTGGCCCGGGTCACCGACCAGGAGGGACGGATCCTCGGGGTCGTCGCGCTGGAGGACGTCCTGGAGGAACTTGTCGGCGAGATCCGGGACGACAACCAGCCGGCCGCCTGGTGATCCGCCTCTCGAGCGACCCGGTTCTTGAGCGCCCCGGTGACCGGTGACCTGGCTCGCGGGTGCCCCGGCGCCCGGGACGCAAGGAGCGTGATCGTGACGCTCCGGGCCGGTTAGCCTTCGTCCATGGCAGGAACCGAAGCGGGCACGGTCGTGGTCAGCCTTCCGGACAAGCGCTGGATCGACCTGGTCGGCCCGATCCCGGCCGTGCGGGCCGTGGTGTGGGACGCCGATTCCGACCCGCGGCGGGCGGGTGTGCTGGACACCGAGTTCCTCGTCCCCCCGTACATGAAGCGGGCGGACTGGTCCCTGGTCAACAGCCTGCCCCGGCTGCGGGTCGTGCAGACGCTTACCGCGGGTTACGAGGATGCCATCGCGAACGTGTCCCCGAAGGTCACTTTGTGTCATGCGGCAGGTGTGCACGACGCTTCCACGTCCGAGCTGGCCGTGGGGCTCATTCTGGCGCAGCTGCGGGGGATCCCGGCCGCGGTCCGCGCGAGCGGCGCCGCGCGGGGACGCTGGCAGCCGCGCACGCTGCGCTCGCTGGCGGACCGGCGGGTGCTCGTGGTGGGCGCCGGCGGCCTCGGGACGGCCATCGCAGCCCGGCTCGAACCGTTCGAGGTGTCGCTGACCCGCGTCGCGAGCCGGGCCCGGGACGACGGGCGCGGTCACGTCCACGCGGTCACCGAACTGCCGGCCCTGCTCCCGGAGCAGGATGTGGCCGTCCTGGCCTGCTCGCTCAACGAGAGCACCCGCGGCCTTGCCGACGCCCGGTTCCTCGCCGCGATGCCGGACGGCTCGCTGCTGGTCAACGTCGCCCGGGGAGCGGTCGTCGACACCGACGCCCTGCTCCGTGAGCTGCACGACGGGCGGTTGCTGGCGGCTCTGGACGTCGTCGAGCCGGAGCCGTTGCCCGACGCGCACCCGTTGTGGTCCGTGCCCGGTGTGCTGCTGACCCCGCATCTCGGCGGCAACACCAGCGCGTTCAAGCCCCGCGCCGCCGCGTTTCTCCGGGACCAGATCGCCCGGTTCGCCGCGGGCGACACGCTCCGGGCGATCGTCGCCGGCCCGGCGGCCCCGGCGTCACCCTCCGAGATCGCCATCCCAGCGCCATAACTGAACACAATGATCGATATTTCGATGCCAGCCAGGCATTCGACCAGCCGCCAGGGAGGTGTCGGGGGGACGGAGTCCCCCTGACATGGGGGTTCCAGGGGGTCCCCCCTGGGCCAGCATGACGCGGGAGCCTGGAAAGGTGGCCGAAGGCCACCGAACAGGATCCAACCGAGGGTGAGTGACGGGACTTGAACCCGCGACACCCGGGACCACAACCCGGTGCTCTACCAGCTGAGCTACACCCACCACGTGCTGAAAACCGCACACTGAAACCGAACCGTCGGCCGTCAGCGGTCGTACACCCGTGACCAGCCGGCCAACTGTTCAGGCCCGGCCCATAGTACCGGTCCGATCGTCCTTCTGGCGAAACGCCTTGCGGTGCCACGGGTGGGTCGAGAGCGTGATCAGACGGTTACTACTTTCGGATGGTGGCTGTGTTCGGCGGATGGCGAGCGCGCCCGGACGGTGGCCGCGCCCGGACGGCCGCTCTGGTCGTTCAGACGGCCGCCGGTGGGGTCTGCGCGGCATCCGCCGGGGTGCGGCTGGTGGGGGCGGTCTCTGCCGAGGTGGTGCCCGTCCGGGGGACGCCCGCCGGCGCGGATGGTGGGCTGCCCGCGTCGTCGCCCGCGTTGTCCGTGCCGGTCTCCCGGCCCGCTGCCCGGGTGATCTCCTGCGCCGCTGCCCGAGCGAACTCGCTGGTGGGTCCCGGCTGCGGTACGAAGATCGCCTTTCGGTAGTAGCGCAGCTCGTCGATGCTCTCCTGGATGTCGGCCAGGGCGCGGTGCCCACCACGCTTGGCCGGTGCCGCATAGTAGGCCCGCGGGTACCAGCGTCGGGCGAGTTCCTTCACGGTCGACACGTCGACCATTCGGTAGTGCAGGTAGCTGTCGAGCGCCGGCATGTACCGGGCGAGGAAGTTGCGATCGGTAGCGATCGAGTTGCCGCACAGTGGGGCCCTGCCCGCGTCCGGGATCTGATCGCGGATGTAGTCGAGCACCTGTCGTTCGGCGTCGGCCACGGTCAGCGTCGATGCCCGTACAGCTTCGGTCAGCCCCGAGGTGGCGTGCATCTGCTGGACTACGGCATCCATCCCGGCCAGTGCGGTCTCCGGCGCGGACAYGACCACGTCCACACCGTCGCCAAGGATATTCAGTTCGCTGTCGGTGACCAGGCATGCGACCTCCAGCAGGAGATCGGAGGCGGCGTCGAGCCCGGTCATCTCACAGTCGATCCAGACGAGGCGATCCATATCTGGTTGACCATAGGGTCTTCGGGCCGGAACGTCACGCGCGGGCCCGCTCCTCGCCGGTCACAGGCCGCCGCCACACCGTGATCGCAGGCAGTGTGATCACAGCCAGGCCGGGGGTGAGGCACCGAGCGGGAGCGGCGGATGGGACCAGGTGCGCGGGCCGCCGTCCACCCGCAGAGGCGGAAGTACGTAGGTCAGCCGTCCGGCGTGACTGCCGACCGTGTCCAGCCACGGGATCACGCCGATCGCGGAGGCATCCGCGGAGGCACCCGCCGCAGCCGTGCCGCCGGCCACGCCGCCAGCCGTGGCAGCACCGGCGACGGTTCCGACGGTTCCGTCGGCCTTCCCGTCGGTTCTCGCGCGCCGGGCGAGCAGCCAGGTGGYGGTCTGGGCGAGTGACAGCTGGACGTGCCAGGAACCGGATTCCCGGTGGCGCAGCGTGAGGGCGCGCAGGACAGCCGCCGCCGTCAGGTAGCCGGTGGCGTGGTCGAGTGCCTGGGCGGGCAGCACCCCTGGCCGGCCGCCGTCCGGCTCGTCGCCGGCCTCTGTCGTGGCTATGCCCGTGGCGGCCTGGACGATGCTGTCGAACCCGCGCCGCCCGGCCCACGGCCCGGTCGGTCCCCATGCGCTCAGTGTCGCCACCACGATCCCGGGACGGATCCCGGGGCGCCGTTCGTGCAGCGCCCGCGGTGACAGCCCGAACCGGTCCAGCGCTCCGGGGCGGTACCCGCTCACGACGACGTCCGCGGATGCCAGCAGCTCCTCGAACGCCTGCCGGTCGGCCGGGCGTTCGAGGTCGAGAAAGGCCGATCGCTTGCCCGGGCCGGTGTCGAGGTGCTGGGCCGGGATCTCGGGCAGCCGCGGGCTGTCGACCCGCAGAACGTCGGCGCCGAGAAAGGCGAGGATCCTGGTGCCGATCGGGCCGGCGATGACCCTGGTCAGATCGAGGACACGGATCCCCGCGGCGGGCAGGCCGTGCTCGTCGACCGGGCCGCGCTCGTGGGCCGGGTGTCCCGCACCGGGCGCGTGCTCGTCGTCCAGCCGGCGCACACCTGCCAGGGGCAGCTCGGCGAGGGCGCGGCCCTGTGGGTGCCGTCGCCACCCAGCGGTGTCCCGCACGGCCGCGGCCACGCCGCCGTGTGCCACCACCCTGTCCTCGACCTCGGTCGCGGGCAGGGTGGCCACGGCCGCCCTGACGGCGGCCGTCGGGTCGGTCACGGTGTCGGCGATCCCRAGCGCCGCCCGCAGTCGGGCGCGATGGTGCGGGTAGTTGCCGTGCAGCCGCACCCAGCCGTCCACCGCCGGCAGGAAGGCCGACAGCGGATCCATGCCGATCTGTGGCTGCCCGTCGAGGCGCAGGTGCCGTTCGCTGGTGAAGGCCGCGGCCACCGCACCACTGTCGATCGTCAGCGGTTCCCCGCGCTGTGGGCCCGCTCCCGCGCGCGCGGCGCTGAGTTCGCCGGCCGCGAGCCCGACGACGGCCACGCTCGCCTGGGCGAGCGCGCTGACCGGTAGCCGTGACGGCAGGGTCCGCGGTGGGCCAGTGATCGTCACCGCGTCCTGGCCGGGGAACTCGCCGCCGAGCGCTCGCGCGGCTTCGGCGATCATCTCCCGAACATGACGGGAATGTGACTTGTCACTCACCGGTGGCCCGTTTCCAGGCTCGGACATCGGCATCTGCGCCCTTCCCGCGACATCGCGTACGGCTTCCGCGACATCGTGTACGGCGGGCCGCCGAGCTGGTGAGCGCTCCGAGCTGCCATACCGGTCCGCGAAGGGGCGGTCCGTCCGGTTTCAGCGGCGCCGGGCCGGACGCCCCGGCGGCCGGACCGCCACCCGACGGTGGCGATGGCTGTCACGGGGACGTTGACGGCTCCGGAGGCGCCCCGCCGCTCGCAGGCGCTCTTGTCGCAGGAAATCCGGTCGACTGCAGATGCGGTCCACGGCCCCGACGGTAGCGGTCCAGTCGGCTTTCGGGGCCAGTTGTCACAAACCATTAACTTTACCGGCGGCGTGTCGGGCACCATCACCCCCCCAGGGGATGAGCCCCCGCAGGGGGTGGGTGGGGCGGCGTCCGGCCACGTCGTCACTCAATGTCAATATGTTGTGCGTCTGTTGATATGACATCGACGCGACAGCTGTCCAGCGGCGCGGCGTCCGTCCAACGGCACGGTGGCTGTCCAGCAGGTGGTGTGACCCACCAGGTACCGTGACGATGTGGGCATGGACGATGTGGGCGGGTACGACCGGCCCGGCAGTGGGTGGCCGGTCTGTCGTGGCGTCCCACCGGGGCTGCCTGCCCGGCCCGCGCGAGCGGCCTCCAGCGGTACGAATGACCGGGATCGCGCTGCCGGCCGGCCGGTCCGGGCCTGGTGACTGGAGGTTCGGCCCATCAGCGCACATGACCGTTACGACGCGTCGGCCGGCGATCGCACCTGGAGCGTCCCCATGGCCGGCAACGCCCGGTTCTCCTGGGACTACGCCGACGGCCGGGCCCGGCTGCTGGCCCTCTACCAGCAGGGCAAGGACAAGCAGTGGGATGCCGCGACCAGAATCGACTGGTCGCAGGAGGTGGATCCGCACCACCCGCTGGGGCTGTCCGACCGGACGGTCCCGATCTACGGGCTTCCGCTGTGGGACAAGCTCGGCCGGCGGGAGCGCGGCGAACTGCGCCAGCACCTGATGGCCTGGCAGTTCAGCCAGTTCCTGCACGGCGAGCAGGGCGCGATGATCTGTAGCGCCCGGATCGTCGAGTCCGTCCCGGACATGGACGCGAAGTTCTACGCCGCGACCCAGACGATCGACGAGACGCGGCACGCGGAGATCTACTCCCGCTTCCTGCGGGAGAAGATCGGCCTCCTGTATCCGATCAACCCCGAGCTGCGCTCGCTGCTGGAGACGACGCTGAGCGACAGCCGGTGGGACATGCCGTACCTGGGTATGCAGGTGCTCATCGAAGGCCTCGCGCTGGCCGCCTTCGGCGTTCTGCGGGACGTCGCCACGGCGGCGCTGCCCAAACAGATCCTTTCCTACATCATGCAGGACGAGGCCCGGCACGTCGCCTTCGGACGGCTGGCGCTGCGTGACTACTACGCGCAGCTGTCCCGTCGGGAGCTCGACGAACGCGAGGAGTTCGTCGTCGAGAGCTGCTGGCTGATGCGTGACCGGCTGCGCGGCGCCGAGGTCTGGGAGAACCTCGGCTTCGACGTGGACGCCTGCCTCRCCGCGGTGGAGACCTCCGAGTACATGCGGGCTTTCCGCAAGCTGCTGTTCAGCCGGATAGTGCCGTGCGTGAAGGACATCGGCCTGTGGGGGGAGAGGGTCCGCACCGCCTACGAGCGGATGGGCGTCCTCGAGCTGGCCGGTCTCGATCTTGCCGAGCTGATGCGCCGGGACGCCGACATCGCCGACGGCCTCGACCGGACGCGAGCGCAGGATGCCGAGCTCGCCAGACGGCGGGAGCAGGTGGCGGAGACGATCGCCACGGCGCTCTGACCTGAGCGCCTGCCCAGCTGGTCACGTGACCGGCCGGGTGCATGACCAGCCGGGTGCATGACCAGCCGGTTGGCCTGCCTGGCCGGTTGCGCAACCAGCTGGTTACCGCGGACATGTAGATGGCCGGTCGATCGGTCGTATGGTCATCCAATCCGGGAAAGACGGCTACGAAAAGTTACTGTCTGTTATAGATGACGGTGAACGGTCACTTACGGTGATGATCGGCGGCGTGGCAGGCCGCGGTTCTCGGGAAGCGATCCGGGCGATTCGGAGTTATCCTCTTCCAGTAGTTGCATTAGCAACGAAACTCTGGGAGGGACAGCATGCCTGCCGTTACCGCCGACACAACCACCCTGCCGCGTCTGGCCGTACCTCTGCCCGGCCAGGTGGAGCGGCCCGTCCGGTCGGTCACGACCGCGCCGTCGGGCCGTGAGGGCGAGGGCTTTCCCGTCCGCCGTGCGTTCGCCGGGGTCAGCCTTGCCGATCTTGACCCCTTCGTCCACATGGACCAGATGGGTGAGGTCGACTACGCGCCCGGTGAGCCCAAGGGCACGCCGTGGCATCCGCATCGCGGCTTCGAGACCGTGACATACATGATCGATGGGACGTTCCAGCACCAGGACTCCAACGGTGGAGGCGGGGTCATCACGGATGKGGCGACCCAGTGGATGACCGCGGGTGCCGGCATCCTGCACATCGAGACCCCGCCCGAGCAGCTTGTCGTCAGCGGCGGGCTCTTCCACGGCATCCAGCTGTGGGTCAACCTGCCGGCGCGGGACAAGTTCAGCCCGCCGCGCTACCAGAGCATCGAAGGCGACCAGGTCGCACTGCTCGCGTCGCCGGACGGGGGCGCGCTGTTGCGGATCATCGCTGGCGGTCTTGCCGGTGACGCGGCCGGTCACCGTGGGCCGGGCGCCACCCACACCCCGATCACGATGATGCACGCGACCCTGTTCCCGGGCGTGCGGGTGACAGTCCCCTGGGAGCCGGGTTTCAGCGCGCTGGCCTACATCCTTGCCGGCTCGGGGCGGGTCGGTGGCGAGGGTCGGCCGGTCCGCACCGGGCAACTCGCCGTGTTCGGGCCCGGCGACTACCTGACGCTCGCGGCCGACGACCAGCAGTCCGGGACGGATGGCCGGTTGGAGGTGCTGCTGCTCGGTGGGCGCCCGATCCGGGAGCACGTCGAGATGTACGGCCCGTTCGTGATGAACACCAAGGAGGAACTGCGCCAGGCGGTGGCCGACTACCAGGAGGGCCGTCTCGGTGTCATTCCCCCGAACGCCCTCATGCCGCACCGGGTCGCCCGTCGATCGGGGTGACCAAATGCGAAATCCGTAGTTGATCGATTATCGGCAGTCAACCGGAGAATCGAGCCTTCTTTCGGTAATGCCGGAGATCGGTATACGGTGCAAAAACAGATGCAGATGCAGGTGCAGATGCCGGGGCGATACATATACGTGTTCCGGTGTGCACGCTTTGAACCCGCCACGCTTCGACAGCACGGAGCGTGACGGGTTCACGTCGATTGCGGCCCGTTGTAGTCGCTTATACGATGTGCGTTTACCTGCCTGACTTTTCGTCGTCCTCTTGACGTCTTTGGCTGGGTGCCGGGAGGGTTCGGCGTGCCGTCGCGGCGAGACGGTGTTGAACTWGCGGTGTGGGAGCGTTCCGCGCGGAAGCAACCCACCTTTGGTGATCCAGGTGTTCCGGGCGTGGCGGGAACATGGTCACGCCGCCCCTGGCCCACCAGGATCGTGGGTCTGGCAGGTCCGTTCGGCCGCATCCCAGCGGGGTGACGGCAACCCGGGAATGATCCTCGCCGGTACCGCCAGCGGCCCTGACATCCCCGAGCCGCGGCCCCGGGCTCCGGGTTACCGGGTGGGTGGTTCAGGATGAATAGGTGTCGTGGTGTCAGAATGTATCCCGCTGACGCGATAATGGGGAGATGACCGCTTGACGATGTCAGTTCACACCGCTCGTCGGCTGCGGTTGATCGGTGCGGGGCGGGTCGTGCTGCTGGTGGCGGCCGTATTTTTCGCCGTCACGACGCTCACCGGCCTACGTGATGTGTCGTCCGTCGTCAACCAGGTCGACAGATGGCTGGGCAACAGCTTCAGCGTCGCCGCCGGTGGCTTTTGTATGTTGCGTGCCATTCTGGTCCGCGGTGAGCGGCTCGCCTGGGCCGTGCTCGGCACCGGTCTGCTGTTCTACGGCGCCGGCAGCATCTACTTCACCGAGATCATGGAGCATGTCGGCACGCCGTCACCGGCGGACATCGGTTGGCTCGTGTTCTATGTGRCCACCTGTATCTCCGTGATCCTCCTGCTGCGTGGGCGGGTCACCCGATTTCACCCCAGCGTGTGGCTGGACGCGCTGGTGGGCGGCCTCGGCGTGGCCGCGTTGGCAAGCGGGCTGCCGCCGCTGTCATCGGGGTGGACAACCCGGTAGGGCTGTCGGTCCTCGGCCTGAACATCGCCTATCCGCTCGCCGATCTGATGTTGCTCGTGCTCGTGGCCAGCGCGTTCGGGCTGCGGGGCTGGCGCCCCGAGAAGGCCTGGTGGCTGTTGGGGGTCTCCCTTGCCGGCTTCGCGGTCGCCGACACGATCGTCACCGGCGCAATGGCGAGCGGCACCTATGTCCCGGGTGGCCCGGTCGAGGCGCTCTGGGTGCTCGCGCTCGTCCTGCCGGCCTGCGCCGCGTGGCAACGGACCCCGCGGGAGATGTCCGAACGGGTCGCCGGCTGGGAGGTGCTGTTCGTCCCAGTCTTCTTCGCCGTCAGCGCGCTCACGCTGCTGGTGCTCGGGGCCTTCGTCAGGCTGCCGCCGCTGACCGTCGTGCTCGCCGCCGGGACGGTCCTGACCGCCATCGTCCGTGCCGGCATCACGTTCACCGAGGTCCGTCAGCTCGCGGACAGCAAGATGCAGGCACGCACGGACGAGCTGACAGGGTTCGCCAACCGCCGTGGCTTCTTTGAGCGTCTCAACGAGGAGGAGACACGCGGCGGCGGCGCCGCGCGCTTCGCGCTGCTCGTGCTCGACCTGGACCGCTTCAAGGAGATCAACGACTCTCTCGGCCACCAGGTCGGCGACGACCTGCTCAAACTCGTCGGTCGCCGGATCGAGACGGCGCTGCGCCCGACAGACCTGCTGGCCCGGCTCGGCGGCGACGAGTTCGCCGTGCTCCTGCAGGACGCCGACGCCACCGCGGCACGAACCGTCGCCGAGCGGGTGCTGGCCGCTCTCGACGGCCCGTTCGACGTCGACGGGGTGAGCTTCCACGTCGACGCCAGCATCGGAGTCGCGGTCTACCCCGATCACGCGGTGGCCGGGAACGTCCTGTTGCAGCGGGCGGACATCGCGATGTACGCGGCAAAGGCCGCCCGCAGCCGGATCGAGCACTACCGGCCCGGCGCCGACCTGCACATCCTCGACCGCCTCGACGTCATCGAGACCCTGCGGGCCGGGCTCGGTCAGGACCAGTTGCGCCTGCACTACCAGATGAAGGTCGACCTGCGCACGGGCAACTGCCACGCGGTGGAGGCCCTGGTGCGCTGGGAGCATCCCACCAGGGGGCTGCTCCAGCCCAACGAGTTCCTGCCCATGGCCGAACACACCGGGCTGATGCGCACGCTGACCCTCGAGGTGCTCGGGCTGGCCCTCGACCAGTGCCGCCAGTGGTGGGACGCCGGCCTCCAGATCGGCGTCGCGGTCAACCTCTCCGCGCCCAACCTGCTCGACAAGGGATTCCCGGCCGAGGTCGGGGAGCTCCTCACGACGAAGGGGGTGCCACCGAGGGCGCTCGAACTGGAGATCACCGAGACCGCTCTGATGCTCGACCGGATCCGGACCGCGGCCGTGCTCGGCAGCCTGCGGGAGATGGGCGTCCGCATTGCCGTCGACGACTACGGCACCGGCTACTCGTCCCTGGCCTACCTGCGGGAACTGCCGGTGGACGTGCTCAAGCTGGACAAGTCGTTCGTCATCCACCTCGACTCCGACCCGCTCTCAGCGGCCATCGTGCAGTCCACGGTGGGGCTTGCGCACTCCCTGGCCCTGCGGATCGTGGCCGAGGGGGTCGAGACCGAGACAGCCATGGGGCGGCTGGCCGACTACGGCTGCGACTTCGCCCAGGGCTTCTACCTGGGCGCCCCCCAGCCCGCCGACAAGCTGACCCCGCTGCTGTGGCATCGCAACCGCTGCGCGTATTCCTCTTCCTCCTCCTCCGGGGAGGGCGGCTGCCCGCCGTCCCGATTAGAGCGAGTGACAGCGGCTGACCTGATGGCCGACCGGGCCGAACCTGCCCGCGCCGGCCGCCCGTGGATCTGACCAGCATGAGTTCGGGCAGCACAGATCCGGGCGGCACGCCCCGGCATCCTGGCTGGTCGTTGTGGGACGCCGTGGCGGAGGTCGATCCGGCTGATCCCGGTGACACGCCGTTCGCCTTTGGCGGTGATCTCTCCCCGGCGACCCTGGTCGGGGCCTACCGGCGGGGGGTCTTTCCCTGGCCGCTCGACGAGCCGGCCGGCGGCCCGACCACGGCGGCGAACGCCCCGGGCCCCCGTGACCCGGCAGCGACCGGCACCCGACCACCCGTTCTGTCGCGCGACGCCCAGGAGCTGTCGCGGGACGCCCGAGGACGGGCCGACATCGCCTGGTGGAGCCCGGATCCACGCGGTGTGCTGCCCATCGGTGGGGTGCGCGTGCCCGAGTCGCTGTTCAAGCGGATGCGCGCGTGCGACTGGACGACCACCCTCGACCAGGCGTTCGCCGACGTCGTGCACAACTGCGGCCAGGGCACCCGACGTACCTGGATCACCACCGAGCTCGCCGGCGCCTACCAGGAACTGCACCGGCTCGGCTGGGCGCACAGCATCGAGGTGTGGCAGGACGACGAGCTCATCGGCGGGATGTTCGGCGTGCTCGTCGGCGCCGTCTTCATGGCCGAGTCCATGTTCCACGTGCGCACCGACGCGTCCAAGGTCGCGCTCGTCGATTTCGACGCGCGGTTCGCGCCGGTCGGTGGYCGGCTCGTCGATGTGCAGTTCGTCACCGCGCACGCGAAGTCCATGGGAGCGGTCGAGATCCCGCGTGTGCGCTTTCTCACGGTGTTGCGGCAGGTACGGGACGCAGAGGTGCGGCTTGATCGCGGCCGCCTACCGGTCACCCGCCTGGCCGAGCTGGCCCGACAGGCGCGAAAGGCTCGGCACGCGCAAAAGGCCCAGCAGGTACAAAAGGCCGAGCAGGCCGAGTAGGCCCGACAGGTGCCGCGGGCATCCGGGCAGGCCAGGCATGGCAGCGCCGGCAGCGGGCCCTGCCACTGGGCCGGCTGTCCGCCGGCTGGGAACCCGGGGCCGTGCCCGGCCATCCGGGCGCCGGGCACGGCACGACCTGACCGGCTGCCCACCGATCCCTGTCGGGCTCCCTTGTACGGCTTCCTGCGCCCCGCCGTTTCCCCCGAGCCGGCTGGTGGGCGGCTGTCATGGCGTTACGCGGGTACGGGTGCTACTCGTCCCGGGCGGGCGTGGAGTCCGACAGCATGTCGGCGACCTCGGCGAGCACCTCGAGCAGGTGGCTGATCTCCTCGTCGGTGTTGGCCGCGGTGACCTGGATGCGGAACCCCACCTTCTCGCGCGGCACCATCGGGTACGGCGCCAGGGTGGTGTAGATCCCCCGGTCGAACAGGTGGTCGCCGATGGCGTCGATGCGTTCCGGGGCACCGATCGGTATCTCGATGATCGGGCTGCCCGAGCGGTTTGGCGAGGTCAGCCCGAGCTGCCCCAGCCCGTCGAGGATCCGGGCCGTCTTGCGGTGGAGGTCCGCTCGGATCGTGTCGCCCCGCCGGGCGTTGAACGCGAACCCGGCCTGCACGGTCGCGAGCGAGGCCACGGGGGACGGCCCGGAGAAGGTGTGTGGGGCGGTGGCCGCCTTGAGGTGGTTCTTCACCTCGGTCGGGCAGGCGAGGAAGGCCAGCAGGGACGAGTAGGCCTTGGAGAAGCCCGCGACCAGGATGATCCCGTCGTAGCTCTCGCCGACATGGCGGATGAGGCTGTTGCCACGGCTGCCGTAGGGGCTCAGCTCATCGGGCCGGCRCTCGCCGATGACGCCGAAACCGTGCGCGTCGTCGATGTAGAGGAGCGCGTCGTTCGCGCGGGTCACCCGGRCCAGTTCCGCCACCGGCGGGATGTTGCCGGTCATGCTGTTCAGCCCGTCGACGCACACCAGCCGAGGGTGGCTGCGGCAGGCCCGCAGCATCTCCTCGAGCTCGGCGGGGTTGTTGTCGTCGAAGCGCTGCACGGTCGCGCCCCAGGCCCGGGCCATGAGGCAGCCGTCGTGGATGGAGCGGTGCGCGTTGCGATCGAGGAAGATCGTTCCCTGCCCGACGAGGGCCGGGATGACCGACAGATGGATGTGCGTGATCGTGGGAAGCGCCAGGCTGTCCTCGGCGCCGAGCAGGTCGGTGAGCTCCTGCTCGATCTCGATGAACAGCCGTGGGGTCGCGATCATCCGTGACCAGCTTGGATGCGTGMCCCACCTGGCCAGGTACTCCGGCACTGCTGCGATGATCTCTGGCTCGAGGTCGAAGCCGAGGTAGTTGCAGGACGCGAAGTCGGTCAGCCAGTGGTCGCCGACCCGCATCTGGCGACCGTCCACCTCGTCGACAATCGCCTCCATCATCGGATGTGTTTTCCGTAGCCGTGCCATCTCTGACATCGGACCGAGTGGCCGGGCTGGTAGCCAACGGTGGGCTTCCGGGCGCTCAGGAGAAGCGTGGAGTGAAGGTAAATCCTGCGCGGTCTTTGACAACTTCCCTCCTCAACAGGCGAGGGTGTCCACGCTAACCGCATTTTCGATGATCGCAGCGTTACAGAGCGCTGTAATCGGCCATTGTGTCGACTATATGTCAGCCGCTTGTCGAGTGACTACCTGCCGGTAGACGGTGATCTCTTTTAGTAGCGGACGGCGGAAATTGTGCCCGGAATGTCACTCAACGAGATCGAGTGAATCCGTCTGGATTCCCGCCGTCGGCCTGTCACGGCTTGTTGGCCGGCGGCTCATCGGCGCTTCGTTCGTCGGTTGTTCCGTCGGCGCCCCGTCCGGCGGGCCGGGCAGGACCCGGCCCGCCGGACCCGCCGAGCCGGTGGGGTGACCCGGCGGGAACCCCTGGTACGAGGGGGTTGTGAGCGTGCTGTCCCGGCCCGTCAGGCCGCCACGCGCCCGATCGCCTCGGCCGGGCAGAACTCGAGAGCCTGCAGCAGCATCTCCTCCTCGTCCTCGTTCGCCGGCTGCCGGCAGATGTAGTGGACCTCGCGCTCCTCGTCGTGCCTGAAGAAGTCCGGTGCGACTCCCCGACAGTTCTCGCAGTCGGTGCACTCGGAATCGACGAAGAAAGGTCCCTCGACGTTCATGGGAAGTCGGCGCTTCTCGCTCGCCACGTCACACCTCACATTCGTTGTGGCGCCGTGCATTAGTTGTGGCGCGTTCGCGGTGGCTGCTCAGCAGATTCTATCGACGGCAGCCACCGGCTGCCGGCCGCTGCCGGTCGCCGGGCGGGGCCGGCGAAAAGCGTGCCCGGGCATTGTGGCCGGAGAGTCCCGGGCCGGAGTACCCGGCCTTCGGGAGCCGCTCGCGGCGGGCCTGTGAAATATTGGACCGGCCCGTTTCCGGGAGACGGAAAACGTGTAACCATTATGATGCGGACGGTTGTCTGCTGGCTGAAGCCGCAGCTCGCGGGGCTGATCCGGTAGCCGCTGCCGGTGTCGGAGGTGCCCGCGGAGTTCCGGTGCCCGTCGGTGTGGGCCCGGTGGTGCCGCTGTCACGGGTTTTCCGGGCCGGGCGGGAGTCGTTACCGGCCGTCCGCCACCCATCGTCGGGAGCGACTGGGTCATCCTGCTTTTACCGGTTGGAAACACGATATGTATGCGAATCGACGGGCCACTCGCCAGGATGCACCATACCCACCGTGTCGAACGCCTGGCGAAGAACGGACGGATGTCTCGGCGAAAAAGGACATATGACGGGCGGCGACAGCCTGGAATCCTCATGGCAGACTCCTTGCGGGCCACCGTGGCCCGGACCGGGCGGCGCACGGACGAGCCGACATGATGAATCCGCGTGATGAACTGATGTGACGAGTTGGCGCGACAAGTCGACGTGACGGGCCGGCGTGATGAGTCGACATCGTGTGGCGAATCGGTGTCGGGCCGCCCGCGATGTGGGAGCCCGGTACCGAAGACCACGTCACGGACAACGGTGTGTCGGTGCCCGTACGGAGTTCTCGGGCATGTCCCGTCCGTAGCATCTCTGTCGCTGATTCCGCCACATCGGCGGAGTCGGTGGATACGGAGGTGACATGGCACGGGACAAACGCGACACGGCCAGGCGGGAAGAGGCCGAGCGGGAGAACCGGGGGGTGCGGACCTGCCCCCACTGCCGGGGCACCGGCCGTAAGGAGGTCCCACGGCTCGAACGCGACCGGGACGGCCACTTCGACGGCGCCGAGGTCACCGACTGCGCATGGTGCGGCGGCGGGGGAGCGCTGACATCATGATCATCGGCTGCTCTGGCCCGGTCCGGGATCCCTGGCCGAATCCCTGATCAGACGGCACTCCCGCTCCGGCTGCCGCGAGGGCGGACGGGCCCTGATCGACTCCCGGTCCGCGTCGGCCCGGACGCTCCGACGCGGACCGCGCTGGAGCGTCGAGGAGCCCGCCCCGCCGTCCTCCCGTCGTCATCCTTCTCCTGCACTCGCCTCGGGCCATTTCTGATCTTCTTCTTGATCTGGGTGCCGGCAGCCCTCCCTGCCTCGCGGGTGACGGGCGACTGGTCCGGCGGAGACGTCTGATCGATATCCGTATCTACGGTGTTTTTCGCAGTCTTAATACGCAGATACGTTCAATCTGCTACTGTTCATCCGTAGATGTGCGATTGATGTGGACGAGCTGTACGGGGCGCCGGGCCGGCACAGGGGTAGGAGGAGCCATCGGGAACGGGTACGTCACCTCCGGTGCGACGGCTGTGGGGCGGCGGCCGCGCGGCGAGACGAAAGTGCTTCTGCTCCTGCTGGGCTGCACACTGCTGATCTCCAGCTCGTAAGGTGTGCTGCTGCTGGTCGGGCCGTTCGTCAAGACGGTCGGTGGCAGTGAGGCGACCTACGGGATGCTGTGCGCCGCCGCGGCCGCGCCGACCGCCGGGGTGCTGCTGCTCCTGCTGCGTTTCCCGCGGGACGTGCCGGCCCATCGTCTCCTCGCGGGATCCTGCGGGTTGTACGCGGGCGCCGCCCTGCTGGTGTCGGCCATGCACTCCCTCAACGTCCAGCTTGTGGCCGCGTCCATCGTCCTGGGAACGGCCTGGGCGGTCGCGTACACGGCCGCGCCGATGATCGCCTCCGACCTGGCGGTGGACAACAACCGCGCGACGCTGATCGGCTACGCGACCGGGACCATCCAGGTCGGCTTCGGTATCGGCCCTGTTCTTGGCAACGCCCTGCGCCGGGCCGACTTCTCCTACCAGCAGGTCTTCCTTGCCGGGGCGCTGCTCGCCGCAGGCGCCGCGCTGCTCGTGGTGCCGTTGGGCGTGCAGCTACGCCGGGTGGCGGCAGAGCGGGATGAGGCGGGCCGGGCCACGGCCACCCCCGGTCCCGTCGCCGACGCCGCCGACGACCGCGAGCCCGCCGGCGCGGCCGACGTCCGGCCTGACACGACACCGTCTCCGGCTGCCCGCTGGCCCCACCCGTCCCCGGCGCCCCGGCGGCGGAGCCCGCTGCGGTCGCCCAGCGCGGTGCCGTTGGCGATGGTCCTGCTGTGCGCCTGCGTCTTCACCACCATGAACAGCTTCCAGACGACGTTCGCGGACAGCCACGGCCTCGACTTCGATCTTTTCTATGTGACGTACACGGTGGCGGTCATCACGGTGCGGCTCGGCCTGTCGCGTTTCCTGGCCGACAGCGCCTCGGACCGGGTGGTGGCGGCCACGACGGTGGGTATGACCGTGGCCGCCGTTGCCTTCGCGTTCGTCGGATCGAACGCGGCGCTCTACGTGGTGGCGTCGGCGTTGCTCGGCTGCACCTACGGCCTCGGCCTGCCGGCGTTCCAGGCCCGCGCGGTCAATCTTGCCGACGCGGCGGACCGGGTGCGCATGCTGCCGATGGCCGGGCTGCTGTTCGAGGTGGCGATCCTGGTCTTCCCGGTCGTCGCCGGCCTGATTGTGGGAATCGCCGGTTACCAGGGGCTGTCCGCGGTTCTCGTCGCCATCGCATGCGCCATCGCGGTGCTTGGCCAGTTGCCACGCCGTCCCCGGCCCAGCCAGGAATCCGCGGCTGTCGCACCAGGGTCCGTCTCCCGGCCGGATGACCTGGCCGGGGCGGCGACTCACCCGCTGAAAAAGTAATATCCGCCGGCTGGACGAAGGATGCGTGACATGGGCGGGCAGATGTATTTCTCCGTGAGCTACGGGCAGGCCCGGCAGCGTTTCCTGGCGGCGGCCGGCGATCGCGGCGCGCGGATCGAGACGCTCGTCAACAGCGCGTACAGCGGCGCCGAGGGCGAGGAACTGCGCACCGACGTGGCACTTTTCGGTGCTGCCCGTGCCCGGTCCGCGCTCGTGCTGGTCAGCGGCACCCACGGTGCCGAGGGATTCGCCGGATCAGCCTGCCAGCTGCGTCTCCTCAGGGAGAGCTCCTGGCCCGGCATCGCCATCGTGCTGGTACACGCTCTCAACCCGTTCGGTTTCTCCCACCGGCGCCGGGTGAACGAACAGAACATCGACGTCAACCGCAACTTCGTCGACCACGGCCGGCTGCCGCACAGATGCGCGTATTTCGCGCTCCATGCCGCGCTCCTGCCCGCGGACTGGAACGGCCCCGCGCACGCCGTCGCGGACAGGCAGCTCATGGAACATGTCGCCAGCCAGGGAATCCGCACGATTCAACAGATCATTACCGAAGGCCAGTACGAGCATCCCGACGGGCTTTTCTACGGTGGAAAAGCCGCCTGCTGATCCAACGACATCTGGCATTCGATCATCCGGGAACACCTGGCGGGATACGAGCGGATCGCCTACATCGACCTGCACACCGGGCTCGGCCACCGCGGCGCCGCCGAGCCGATCTTTCGTGGTGGCGCGGACGAAGGCGCGCTCGCCCGTGCCCAGGACTGGTTCGGCGACGCCSTCACCCGCTCCGAGACCGGGACGTCGAGCTCGACACCGATCGGTGGCAACACCGCTCAGGCGCTCATGCGGGAACTTCCCGACGCCGAGCTGACGGCRATCACGCTCGAGTTCGGCACCGAGGACGGGCTGACGGTGCTGCGGGCCCTGCAGGCCGACAACTGGCTCTGGCAGCAGCACGAACCGGTGGACAGCGCGCGGGTCGCGGAGATCCGGCAGCGGATGCGCCAGGCGTTCGACCCCGAGGACGACCACTGGCGCGCCGACGTGCTCCGCAACGGGTCGGTCGTCGTCGAGCGGGCCGCCGCCCGGATCGCGGCCCATCCCTGACCAGATGGCACCACTGAGGAGGCTGGGCAGGCACGCGGTGGATGCGGCCAGCACACGGCGGCTCCGGGGCGTTGGATGTACCTCAGGCCCGGCTCCCGACCGGCTGTCCGTCTCAAGCCAGGTCGGGGCCGGAGCGAGGCGGCGACAGCCGGCTCTCAGGAGCAGACGAGCCGGTGCTGCGCCCGGGCAGCGCGGGTACGTCGGCAGCCGGGACGAGATGACGGTCGAGCCGGCCGTCCGGGAACAGCGTGGTGACCATCTGGAGATCACGGCGGGCAAGCCCGACGGCGCTCAGATCACGGGCGGTGTCGGCGAGCACCAGGTAGGTGACATCGGCCCCGTCCTCGGCTCCCGGAACGACGAGGAGGTCCGAGCCGGCGCAGCGCGGGGTGTCGAGCAACGACCGGACCTGTTCGGCCCGTCCCGCCCACACCGCCGCGTTGCGGTGCGCCATGACCGCCGCGGTGGCGGACGCCCGCGCGGAGACGACCGAGTGCACGCGGCCGTCCGGCAGCAGCGACCGGCACCGGATCTCGACGCCGTGTCGCCGGGCCCAGGCGACGGCCGAGTGGTGCAGGACCTTCGCGCCGTGGACCGACATCGTGGTCATCGTCTGGTAGTCGACCCGCGGCAGGGTGTGGGCCTCCGGTACGAGCTGGGGATCCGCGGTGCAGATCCCTGGGGAGTCGGAGAAGATCTCGCACGCCGGTGCGCCCAGGGCGATGGCGGCGGCTATCGCGGACAGGTCCGAGCTGTTACGGCCGAGCATCACCGGCCGTCCGTCGGGCCCACTGGCCTGCCCGCCCGGGAGCACGAGCACCGTGGCGCGGGCGGCGGCATCCGTCAGCGCCCGGGCGTCCACCTCGTGCAGGTCCGCGTGGTGGGGTTCGCCTCCTGCGAGGAAACCGGTGTCGGCGGCGGTCAGTGCCACGGCGGCCAGCCCGGCGTCGCGCAGGGCCGCGGTCATGAGCTGGACGTTGATGGTCTCACCGGTCATGAGCGTGGCAGCGAGCAGATCCCGGTCGGGGCTGGCGCTGACGGCGCGCAGGGCAGCGCCGAGCCGGTCCGTCACCCCCGCGGCCGCGCTGACGACCACCACGGCGGTCCGTGTGCCCGCCGCCGCACCGCCGGTGTGCCGGCCCACGGCATCGCCGGTGTGCCGGCTCGTGACACTGCCGGCGAGCCGGCTCGTGACATGGCGGGCGATGGCGCGGTGCGCCCCTGCCGCCGCGAACGCGGCACCGCCGAACTTCAGCACGAGGACGTCGCCGTCGTCGCTGTTGCCGTCGTCGGTGATGCCGGTGGGGACGGCGGTGGCGACGCCCGATTCGTCCGTCACCGCCGGGTCAGCCAGGTCGTCCCGGTGGCGAGACGCACGATCTCAAGGGCGTTGAGCGCGGTGCCGACGATCAGGTTGTCCGCGACCACCCACAGCCACAGCGAGCGGGGGTCGTCGGGGTCCGAGCGGACCCGTCCGACGTGGACGAGCCTGCGCTGCGTCGGCGACTCGCACACCGGCCGGGGCATCGGGTAGCCGTCGTCGGCGCCGTACACCCGCAGGTTCGGCGCGCCGCGCAGGGCGGCGATCGCGTCGGCGGGCGACACCGGACGGTCGAAGCCCAGGTGGACCGCCTCCGAATGGCCGTTGATCACTGGCACTCGGACCGCGGTCGCCGTGATCCGCAGAGATGGCATCGTGAGAATCTTGCGGGGTTCCCGGCGCAGCTTCTGTTCCTCGTGGGAGATCCCGTCGTCGTCCCGCAGACCGATCTCGGGGACGAGGTTGAAGGCGAGTGGATGCCCGAACCTGCTCGGGCTGGTGGCCGGGGGCAGACCGTCGAGCACGGCCCGGGTACTCGCGGCGAGCTCCTCCAGACCGCGCAGCCCGCCGCCGGRGCCGGACTGGTAGGTGGACAGGACCACCCACTCGAGGGTGCCGAGTGAGCGCAGCGGGTRCAGCGCGCGGACGAGCTGGATGGTCGAGCAGTTCGGGTTCGCCACGATGTTGCGCGCCGGCCTGGTGGCGCGCGCGTCGGGATTGACCTCGGGCACGACCAGCGGCACGTCGTCGTCCATCCGGAACGCGGAGCTGTTGTCCACGACGAGCGCCCCGGCGGCGCCGACGGTCGGTGCCCACTGCCGGCTGATCGGCGCCCCCGCGCTGAAGACGGCCGCGTCCACCCCGGCGGGGGTGAACGTGAGCGCGTATCGGGTCGTCGGGGTCAGCCCGAAACCGAGATGGACAACGCCGTTGCCGGCGCCGTACATCTCGTTCATCCCGCAGTTTCCCGGCTGCTGACGTAGAGCGGTGTTCAGGCCGATCCCGAACTCCCACACCAGTCGGTAGTTGTCGTCCACGGTGTAGAGCTCGGTCAGCGCGGCCACCGCGCGTTTCGCGCCCGGGTCGACGGGGCGGCAGCCGGTGACCATTCCGTCGGTCACCTCGAAGATCATCGCATGCTCGCGCAGCACGTCCAGGTCGTCGAACAGGCGGGCCTGCTCCGCCAGCATCTCGGGCTGGTCGCCACGGTGCACGATGGGCGCGCCGTAGACCGCGATCGAACCGTTCAGGTCGAGCCGGCGCGAGCTGTCGAAGCGGAAGAGATCCGTCGGGACGGCACTGGCCTCACCGGAGGGCGCGATCTGCTGTTCGCCCGCTTCCAGGACGCCTGCCTGCTGGTTCCACTCGTAGTCACCCCACACCCCGAAGGTCGCCGACGCCTGACGATCACTGTCGGTGAGGGTGACGGTCTCGGAGTCCTCGAGGGCCTCGAACAACCGGATGGCGCGTGCCTCCAGCGCGACCGGGTCGGTCCGCTCGACGACAGAGAGGAAATAGGCGACCTGTTCGTCCGTGACCGGGGTCGACCCACACGGCAGCACCGCGATCCGGCGTGTCTCGCCCACCGCCTCCGGGCTGGGCGAGACGAGGAAAAGGTCCGGGCAGATCACGAGAATGTCCGCCTCCGGCGGGCAGCGGTCGTCCCGGAGCGCGGACTCGAGGCTTTCGCCGGCCTCAAGCGATTGGACCACGAGGTGCTGGTAACGGCTGCTGGCGGCGAGTGTGAAGTCCGCGACCCGGTCGGCCTGGGCAGGGCCAGCGACGGTTACGAATCGGTGTGGTCATGGGGGGAGATCGACCCGAACTTCGGCGGCCGGCAGGTGCTGGTGGCTGTCAGTGAGGACGCTGCTCCGCTGGACGATGAGGGCCCGCGGGTGACATCCCCGGGCGATCTGCACGGCGGCCGCTACGTCTTCGGCATCGTCTCCATAAAGCTCGTCAAGGTCGGTAGCTGACAGATCCTGTCAGCTGGAGCAACCCGGTCGGGTCGGTCATCTTTCGGTGGCCCCTGGTCACGTCGGCGGAGCTGGACGTGACCAGGGGCCACCGGCGTCCGATGGACCGTGCACTGGCGCGTCGGATATGCGGCGCAGAGGTCCCGGTGACGTTTTCGGGGGTGTACTCCGGCTCACGGGGAACCGGAGTACACCCCCGAAATGGGCTCGCGCAGGAAGGCGGATGCCAGCTACGGAGGAGGGAGCCTTATGAGGAGGGAGCCTTATGAGGAGGGGGAGGCGAAGCCGGCCTTGGCAAGTACCTCCTGGCCGGTCGACGACAGGACGAACTCCGTGAACGCCCGCCCGCCGCCCGCGTTCGGCGCCTTGGCCAGGACCGCGATCGGGTAGGTGGTGGAGGCGTTCTGCTCCTTGGGGATCTCGATGCTCTTCACCTTTGCCGCGGCGGCCTGGGCGTCGGTGACATACACCACGCCAGCGTCGACCTCACCGAGCTCGACGGTGGTCAGCACACCCTTCACGTCGGCGCCGTAGGTCTTCGGCGTGACCGTGACAGCCGCGTTCGAGAAGACCTTCGCCGCGACCGCGCCGCACGGGACCTGGACCTGGCAGAGCGCGACCTTCACACCGGGCCTCGCCAGGTCGGCCACGGAGGCGATGTTCGCGGGATTGTCGGGCGGAGTAACGATCGCCATCTTGTTCTGGGCGAACGTCTTCGGGCCGGCGGCGTTGCCGGCGTCGACGACCGTGGTCATGTTCGTGGTGCTGGCCGAGGCGAAGACGTCCGCCGGCGCCCCCTGGTTGATCTGGGTGGCCAGGGCCGAGCTCGCGGCGAAGTTGAACTTCACGGTCACCCCGGGATGCGCCGCCTCGAACTGCTTGCCGAGCTCGGTGAACGACTCGGTCAACGACGCGGCGGCGAACACCGTCACTGTCCCGGTCACAGACGGTGTCGTCGTCGCCGTGCCGGACGGAGTCGTCGGACCGGTGTTGTCCGTGTCCGAGCCACAGCCCACCAGGAGCGCGCACAGCAGTGCGCACAGCGCCCAGAGCTTCGAACGTGTTCTCACGCGTCCCCCTCACTGTCGTCGAGATATCCGCCGGAGTCGCGATGCCGGCCGGACAATGGTTCAGCGACGTTGCTGAGAAAATTCCGTCACCACGTCGGCGGATTTCGCCGAAATCGCGGTGACCGAGCCGGAGCCGGAGCCGGAGCCGGGGTCAGGGCCGGGGCCGGGGCCGGCCGTGGGCGCACGGCACGCCGAGGATGCGATCCGGTGCGGACCGGTCCGGATCCTCATCTGAGCTGGCACGCCGTCGTGCCTGGCACAGATTATGATGTTGGTCGGTAGTTGCGGGTAGACCTGCCTGTTACCGCCGCGTCCGCGGTCATGCTCACGGAAACCCGTGGGCCGATGCCGTGCGCTCCCCGCCCGCCCGGAGCGCGACGGTGAGCCGCCGACGTCCCGCCGAGGGTCTGCGTCCTGAAGCGGAGTAGCCCGCCGGCGCCTGTCCGCTGCCGGTCGGTGCCGTCAGCGCCACCGGTCGGCCGGCTTCATCCGAGATCCGCAGATTCGCCACCCAGGCACCTTATCGAGCGTATCCACGGTTTGTCTCCCCCTCTCTCTCCTGATCCGCGATGTGGACGTGCTCCCGGTGGATGCGGAGACGCGAGGAACGCACGATCATGATTTTCGGATGTCATGGCCGGGTCTTCCCGTTACAGGAAAAGACGGTCGAGGATGGGGTTGATAATCGTTAGGACACAGCTGGGACACCCAGTGGAAATCCGCGGCCACGTGGCCCGGACCGGAGATTCGACAATCGGATCCCATGGCGGAAAGCCATCCGACATCCCGGTCACCCCGGGTTCCATGCCGGTGTTCACCGGGTGTGCGGACGGCTCCCCGAGTCYCAGGTGGTAGCGCTACGTACGCGCCAGCGGTCGTTGRCATCCATTGGGACGATCGTCAGCACGGCTGGCATGGTCGGCGGGGCGGGATGTCGGCTGGAGCGGTACAATATCTTGTACTACTTTGGAGGTTGCTATGGCTGTCACCGCCAGTGAGGCCCGCAAGCGTCTGTTCCCGCTGATCGAGCAGGTCAATGCCGACCAGGAGCCAGTCGAGATCTTGTCCAAGCATGGCTCGGCCTACCTGGTCTCCGAAGCCCAGTTCCGCTCCATGCAGGAGACCGCCTATCTACAGCGGTCGCCCGCCAATGCGGCGCACCTCGCGGCCAGTATCGCCGAGGCCGACGCCGGTGCGGCCGAGGAACACGATCTACTGACCTGATGAGGATCGTGTTCACCGCACGGGCTTGGGCTGACTATGCGTCGTGGGCAGACGATCGCAAGATGCTCCRCCGGATCAACCGTCTGATCGAGGAGTCGGCCCGGGACCCGGCCGTCGGGATCGGTAAGCCGGAACCACTGGCCCAGAACCTGTCGGGATACTGGTCGCGGCGCATCACCGAGGAGCACCGGCTGGTGTACCAGGTGCGCGGCGACGATCTGGTCATCGTCCAGGTCCGCTATCACTACTGATCGCGCCGACCATAATCCCTGGCCGCCATGGCATGAGCGGCAACAGCGGTCATACCGACGGCTGTCCCAGGTGGGACCGGGTGAACAGGGGCTGTTCACCCGGCGAGGGTGTCGAGGATCTGTTGTCCGTACTTGGCGAGCTTGTGCTCGCCGACGCCGCTGATGGTGGACAGTTCGGCCAACGTGGCCGGCGGGCGTGACGCGATCTCGCGCAGGGTGGCGTCATGGAAGATCACGTATGCCGGGACGCCCTGTTCCTTCGCGGCGGCCGCGCGCCAGGTGCGGAGCCGCTCGAACACTGGCATCGCGTCTTCCGACAGCTCGGCCACGGCGACGCGGCGGGGCTTCGCGCCCTTGGACGCGGCTGCGCCCGTGGATGCGGACTTGGCGGCGGGCTCCGGTTCGCGCCGCATCAGGACCGTGCGCTGCCCGCGCAGCACGTCGGCGCTCGTGTCGGTGAGCACGAGGGTGCCGTGCTCGCCCTCGACCGCCAGCAGCCCCTGGACCAGCAACTGCCGTACCACGCCGCGCCACTCGGGCTCGCCGAGCTCGGTGCCGACGCCGAAGACCTTCAGGGTGTCGTGGTCGTGCTGGATCACCTTGGCGGTCTTCCTGCCGAGCAGGATGTCGACGAGGTGGCCCGCGCCGAACTTCTGGCGACGCTCCCGCTGTAACCGGAGCACGGCCGACAGCAGCTTCTGGGCGGCGATCGTGCCGTCCCAGGTCCGCGGGGGCGTCAGGCAGGTGTCACAGTTGCCRCACGGGGCAATGCGCTGCTGTCCGAAGTAGGCGAGCAGCCCGGTGCGGCGGCACTCGACCGTCTCGCACAGCGCGAGCATGGCGTCGAGGTGGGTACTCAGCCGCCGACGGTGCGTGAGGTCACCCGCGGACGCGTCGATGAGCTTGCGCAACTGGACGACGTCCTGGAGGCCGTAGGCCAGCCACGCGGTCGAGGGCAGCCCGTCCCGCCCGGCGCGTCCGGTCTCCTGGTAGTACCCCTCGACGGATTTGGGCAGGTCGAGATGGGCGACGAAGCGTACGTCCGGTTTGTCGATACCCATGCCGAAGGCGATGGTCGCGACCATGACGATGCCGTCCTCCCGCAGGAAGCGCGCCTGGTGCTCGGCTCTGGTGCGCGCGTCGAGCCCGGCGTGATAGGGCAGCGCCGAGATGCCGTTCGCCACCAGGAATTCGGCGATCTTCTCGACGGATGATCGTGACAGGCAGTAGACGATGCCCGCGTCCCTGGTGTGCTCGGCGCGCAGCAGCGCCAGCAACTGCGCCTTCGGCTCCTTCTTCGACACGATGCGGTACTGGATGTTCGGGCGGTCGAAGTCGGCCACGAAGTGGCGGGCGTCATCCAGGCCGAGCCGGGAGGTGATCTCGGCGTGTGTCGCCGGGGTCGCGGTGGCGGTCAGCGCCACCGTCGGCACGTCCGGCCAGCGCTCGCGTAACTCGGACAGCAGAAGGTAGTCGGGCCGGAAGTCGTGCCCCCACTGCGCGACGCAGTGCGCCTCGTCGATCGCGAACAGCGCGATCTTGCCCCGGTCGAGCAGCGTGACCGTCGCGTCGACGCGCAGCCGCTCCGGTGCCAGGTAGAGCAGGTCGAGCTCACCGGCGAGGAAGGCGGACTCCACCTCGCGGCGCTCGTCGAACTCCTGGGTGGAGTTGAGGAACCCCGCCCGTACGCCGAGYGCCCGCAACGCGTCGACCTGGTCCTGCATCAGCGCGATCAGCGGTGACACCACGACGCCGGTGCCCGGCCGCACCAGGGCGGGGATCTGGTAGCACAGCGACTTGCCGCCGCCGGTCGGCATCAGCACGAGCGCGTCGCCACCACCGACGACATGCTCGATGATCTCCTGCTGGCCGTCCCGGAACGACTCGTACCCGAAGACGCGACGCAGCACCCGCGCGGCGTCGCTCACGCTGTCGGCCAGCGGGGCATCGCTGTCGACCAGAGGGGAGGTCACCCGGCCACTCTATGGGCGTCCGGCCACCAGCCGCGTCCGCCGGTCCGTACCTGTGGACAACCAACACCTCCGCGGATGGCCCCTGTGGATACTGGTCGCGGGCGTCACCACAACGGATGAACCGGCGAAACCCATGGAATCGCCTCGGCCCCGACCTGGAAGTGCTCGACCCTCCGGAGCTACGGGAAACAATGACCCAAGCCGCAAAGGCGCTCGCCGCCCTGTACAGCTCGCCAACACACAGAACAGCCGGAACGTAAGTCGTGCTCCTCGGCTTTGTGGTCGGTGTCAGGATGCCAGCCATTTGTCGAAAGAGGGCCTGTCTGTGACGCCGGACGGGCCGCCTCGTCGTCGGGCGCGCAGTGTCTGAAGGTAGCCCCACAGAGTGTCGGCGTCGATCCAGTCCGCCTTCGCGGCGATCTTCAATAAATGCCAGGTCCTGACGACGTGGATGTTGTTGCGAGCGGCGAGCCGGGCGGCGTCGTTGTCGTCGGTCACGAAGAAGCCGTGAGCCTGGCGGTGGATCATGATGGCGAGTGTCTCGGCCTCACCAAGGTGGCGGTGGGGGCGATCGCCGGGCTTGCGAGCTCGTCGCGCAGGAGCTGGGTGTTCTGGAGCTCGGTGGTATCAGGGAACCAGGGCGGCCCGAAGATGTTCGTGGCCTCGGCCAGCGTGGCGAGACCGGGCTGTCGGGCCGAGGCATCGCATTCCGCCGCGACGGTGGCGCACCAGCGGCCGTTGCCGTTCGCCAGCCGCTCCAGCAGGTCCATGCGGTTGAGAATCGCGAAGTTGATCAGAACTGTGTTGTCGGGGAACAGGAGAACTGCCACGGTCTACAGGCCCAGTGCCCTGACGAGGTCGTCAACGTCCGTTTCGGGTACTGATGGCACGTCGACGTCGAGTGCGTCCGGGTCGATGYCGAGCATCCAGGCAAGCGTGCTCTTGCCGAGGGCACCGGACTCGATCCCTGCGAGGTGCGCCTCCTGGAGGGTGAGGGGGAAGCGGCGCCGGGCGGCCGCGTCCATGCGCAGGGTGATCTCATCGATGCCCGAGTCGGCTACCCAGTGACGGCGCAACAGGCGCTGGGTCGGTTGTTCGGCCCACTCTCGTACCACCGGGGGCAGATAGCCGTTCAGCACGCTCAGCCGGCGGGCGAGGGCATCGGTGGACACACCCCACCGCCAGACGAGATCCGCCAGTCCGGCGGCATCGAGACGGTTCCAGTCGACCGCGGCCAGTGAGTCGCGGGGGAGCAGAAGGTCGGCGGCGAAAGCGTTCGCGGCCGCCTCGCGCTGGTCCCACTCCGTCCTGGAGAGCTCCTGGTCGTGGTGGCCCTGGGCGAGGTGGCCCAGCTCGTGGGCCATCGACCAGTTCTCCCGGAACCAGTTGCCCGCCGCCGGAACCGCGATCACCCGATGCCCGCCAAGGGTGAACGAGTACGCGGTGGACAGGTCCGAGACCCGGACGACGTTGATGCCGAGACGGCTTTCCAGTCGTTCCGCGAACGGCCGCACGAAATCCTCGCCCAGCGCGGCTCTGGCCCCCTCCGGAGTGCCCGGGAGCGCTGGCGCGTGCCGCCGCCGCAGGCCGGCCTGCCGGTAGGCCAACGCGATGTCACGTAGCATCCGGTCGTCGGCGTCGCGTCCGGGCACATCCCGGTGGCCGGTTTCGTGGTCGTAACGGTGCCGGGCCGCGACAACGAGCCGGTTCGGGTCGGGCTGCCCGGTGATCAGCCAGTGGATGTCCGCGTCCAGGAGGTCGGCCAGGCGCGCCAGCTCGATCGAAGAGAAAGCCCGCTTGCCGTTCACAGCGCGTGAGAAAGCGTCAGGCGTCATCCCGATCTCCTCGGCGATGTCCCGCTGCGGGGTGGTGTGGCGGACCCGCCGGATGTGCTCCAACACCCGGTCCCCGATGCCGTTCATGCGGTCAGATTACCTGATCGATTGGGAAAATCCCAACGCCTGTTGTCGTTGGCGGGGCCTCAGGTGTCGCCAGGGCGTGACCGCGGGCTCCCAGGGACGTTCGCGGGGCTGGTCAGCCCATGTCCCACAGCCGTATCGCCTCGTCGCTGGAGCTGGCGAGGGTGCGTCCGTCCGCGGTGAAGGCCACCGACCGTACCCCGTTGGTGTGGCCGGTCAGGGGAGCGCCCAGGGGGCGGGGCGCGGTCCGGTCGGAGACGTCCCACAGCCGCACGGTCCGGTCGCCGCCGGCGCTGGCGAGGGTGCGCCCGTCCGGGGTGAACGCCACCGACCACACCCAGCCGGTATGGCCGGTCAGGGGGACGCCCAGGGGGCGGGGTGCGGTCCGGTCGGAGACGTCCCACAGCCGTATGGTGTGATCGTCGCTGGCGCTGGCGAGGGTGCGCCCGTCCCGGGTGAAGGCCACCGACACCACCCAACTGGTGTGGCCGGTCAGGGGAACGCCCAGGAGGTGGGGTGTGCTCCGGTTGGAGACGTCCCACAGGCGTATGGTCCCGTCGCCACTGGCGCTGGCGAGGGTGCGTCCATCCGGAGCGAACGTCACCGAACCCACCCAGTCGGTGTGGCCGGTCAGGGGAGTGCCCAAGGGGTGAGGGGCGCTCCGGTCGGAGACGTCCCACAGCCGTACCGTGTGGTCGTCGCCGGCGCTGGCGAGGGTGCGCCCGTCCGGAGCGAACGCGACCGAGACCACCGTGTTGGTGTGGCCGGTCAGGGGGACGCCCAGGGGGCGGGGCGCGGTCCGGTCGGAGACGTCCCACAGCCGTACCGTGTGGTCGTGGCTGGCGCTGGCGAGGGTGAGCCCGTCCGGGCTGAAGGCCACCGACCGCACTCTGTCGGTGTGGCCGGTCAAGGGGGCGCCCAGGGGGCGAGGGGCGCTCCGGTCGGAGACGTCCCACAGGCGTATGGTCCCATCGCCGTTGGCGCTGGCGAGGGTATGCCCGTCCGGGGCGAAGGCCATCGACTCCACCCAGCTCGTGTGGCTGGTCAGGGGAGAGCCCAGCGGCTGGGGGACGGGGGAGGCCCTGACGCTGAAGGCAGGGGAGTCCTTGCCGCGGAAGGCGGTGACGGCGATGGCGAGCAGCACCGCGACTGCCGCGGCGGACACGACAAGCGCGGTGGTACGTATCCGGCGCGACCGGCGCCGGGACGAAGAGGCCGGGGCGTCGTGCTCGGACGGGGCGGGCCCGTCCGGAGCCGGTGTGGGTGGCCAGGAACGCCCCACGTCACGGATGGCAGTCGGATAGAGATCGCGGTCGATGGGCACCGGGACGGGCACGTCCGGCCTGCCCGGCCTGCCCGGCCTGCCCGGTGACGTGTCCGTCCGGCTCCCGGGCGGTGCCGGTGCCCTCGGGGCGGTAGAGGGCTGGTCGCCGGCGGTGCGGATGTCGTCGTCGAGACGGAGCCCGATGCCGGTACGGGTGATCCAGCCCGGGCCGAAGGCGCCGGCAGCGGCGTGGGCCAGGTCGAGAGCGAAGGCGCGTGTGGAGGGTGGACGGTCGGCCGGGTTCTTGGCCAGGGCGTGGAGGACCACGTCGGCGATGAGAGTGGGTACTCCGGAGGGTCGGGCGGGGATGGTGTGCAGATGGTGCTGCCAGAGCACGGGGAGTGGTAGTTGCGGGTCGAACGGCGGCGCCCCCGAGAGCAGTTCGTAGAGGAGCACCCCGAGCGCGTAGAGGTCGGTGGCCGGGCTCAGCCGGCCTTCGGCGATCTGCTCGGGAGCCATGCATTTCGGCGTTCCGATGATCTTGCTGGCGGTGGTATCAGACCCTTCGACGATTTTCGCGATGCCGAAGTCGACGACTTTGAGCAGGCCGGTGGCGTCGAACAGGATGTTGTCGGCTTTGATGTCACGATGCAGGACATTGCGGCCGTGGGCGTAGGCCAGGGCCGCGGCCACGGCCAGGCCGACGGCGCAGGCGTCCTCGGGTGGCATACCGGCCCGGCGGCGGGTCAGGCTCCCTCCGTCGAGGAGTTCCATGACGATCAGATGTAGATCGTCGGTCGCGACGTAGTCATAGACCTGCACCACATGCGGATGGCTCAGCGCGGCGAGCAGCCGTGCCTCGGGGGCAAACCCCGCTTCTGTCCCGTCGCGTCCCGCCGCCAGGATCTTGATGGCCACGGGACGGTCCAGCCCGCGGTGCCGGCCGGCCARCACCAGCCCGAACGCGCCCTGGCCGAGGGGCCCGCCCAGGTCGTAGCCGGGCAGCGCCGCGGCCACCCGGGCCCTGTCGACAATCATGACGTGGGAGCCGCCCCACACTGGCGGTGACGTCGACCGCGCACCATCCAACCCCCCGATACTCCGCGTACAAGGCGTGATCCTAGAGCGTCGGTCAAGTGGCGCGGATCCCATCCACGACCACCCGCACAGGCCATGATCCAGGAGAGCTTGTCGTTGTGTACGCTTTTTGGCCRCAAAAGCGTACACAACGACAAAATCGTGCCGATCTTCTCCGGTGGCCGGCGTCCATCGAAGCGTGCCATCGTTCGGGGGGATACGTATGGTTACCTGACCGGCGCTCCAGCGGTGTCCGACACGGCCGGATGGCCCGTCCTGCCCCATCCGGCGTCGGCCGCTGCCGAACAGCGGAAACAGCTCTGCCGCATCCGCCGGGCCGCCAGGCGTCGCCCGCATGTCGATCGCGGCAGTGTGGATCATGATTGCGGAGGTRCTGGGGGCCGACAGCGCCGACCTGCCGGAACCGGACGTCGATCTCAGCGCCCCGGGCGACCCGCCCGGCTCCTCCTCCAGGAGCATCACAGCACAACCGTGCGGCCAGTCATCAGCACCGGGCCCACCCTGAGCTTCTTCTCCGTCAGCAAGGAGCGCCTGCTCACAGACGTTCTCGGACGCCCCAGCATCCCCGAGGCCGTCGCCGCGCGGGGGTGCTTCGCAAGGTTTCGCTCCGCATGCGCGAACGCATGGAAGAAAACGAGGAGGGTGGCATTAGCGCTACTGGCATCATCATACTCATGACCACTGTCGAGGTTCGTGTGGCGCAACCAGAAGATTATGACGACATCGTATCTGTTGTCGACGACTGGTGGGGGCGTCCTGTCAGTACTGGACTGCCCCGGCTGTTCCTCGATCACTTTCATTCGTCAAGCCKGGTCGGCGAGGACAGTCGCGRCTTGGCCGGCTTCCTCGTCGCTTTCCTCTCGCCTGCGCAGCCAGGGGTTGGCTACGTGCATTTCGTCGGCGTCCGACCGGATCGTCGCGGCGCGGGTCTGGCGCGTCTTTTCTGCGAAGACTTCTTTCAGCGCGCCCGGGTAAACGGTTGTCGGGAGGTCAGAGCAGTCACCGCGCCAGGCAGCGAAGCTTCCATCAAATTTCATAAACGTCTCGGTTTCACGGCCAACAGCCCTGTGGCTGATTACAACGGCCCAGGGCGATCAATGGTGACGTTCCGGAGAATCTTGGCAGGAGGATAGCTGTCGGGCTCAAGGCCGACATGTCGGAGCGTACGCTCTCGCTGCCGGGATTGATCGTCAATGCGTTCGCCGAGCGCCGTAAGGCGCAGGATGCGGAGCGGGAGACAGCCGGGAAGCGCTGGAAGGGCCAATGCCTCGTGTCCGCCACGGCGACCGGCACACCACCGGTCGTCGTCGCCGACGAACTCGAGCCGATCAGCCCACGCGGCGCATGGCGTAACCTGCGCGGAAGAGGTGCACCAGCCTCAACGAGACGTGATCCTAGACAAATCACATTCTTGCTGGTCAGGTGCACCTCGATCACGTTCGGCCAGGGTCAGCCCGGCATATCACCACACCGGTGAAAGACGGAGGCCAGAGTCCGTGGGCTTGGCTGTACGCGCAGTACGAGGCTGGCGCATACCCCGAGCTTGGGAAACCTGTGCGGCTTGCGGCGCTGACCAGGGCGGGACGGTCCAGTGCCCCCTCCGCGGGCCACCGGTCCCTCCAGATGCTGACCGTTGCCACTGGCACGCGAATGGCATGGCTTGCGGATCCACTGACGTGGAGAATCGGCTCCGACCGTCTGCCTTTCCGTGCCGCGGTGGTGCGTCTGCCACGCTCCGTCGCCGTTCGCTTCGCGCGTCGGACGCGTTCCCCCATCCCCGCGGACGGCAGCGGACACGCGCGAACGAGCGGAAACCGAGACGACCGGGCGTCCCCTACCTGCCTCTTCCTGGTTACACATCTACGCTGGCGAGATGGTCGGCGGTGCCCCCACGCCACTCGACCAGGAAGAGAGTCGCGTCGTCGGTCGTGATCCCGCGCCGTTCCCGCATCAACGCATGGGACAGACCCCGCACCATCTCCCGCACACTTTTGCCCCGGATACTCTCAACAGAGCTGATCAGGCGTTCCTCGCCGAACTGCTCTCCGCCGGTTTCATGCTCCTCGATGAGACCATCGGTGAAGAACAGTACGCGGTCGCCGCGCCAGAGCGTCTGCTCACTGATCTGCGGTATGTCACCACCGAAGCCGACCGGCAGGGTTCCCGGACTCTCCAGTGCCCGGATAACCTGATGATCGCGGATTAGCAGTGCTGCCGGGTGGCCTGCGTTGACCCACTGCAGGTGGCCCGTTCCGATATCCAGACGCATCATCTGCGCTGTGACGAAGTGGTCGGGCCCGAACTGCTTGTCGATGGCCGCGTCCATGAACATGTACAGCTCGGCAAGCCCGATATCGGCACGTCTGGCGTGCCGGTAGGCGCCKATCGCGACCGTCGCCAGCACGGCGGCGTCCAGGCTGTGACCCATCGAGTCGATGACGGCCACGTGCAGGATGTCGTCGTTGAGGGCGTAGTCGAAGCTGTCGCCTGCGATGTCGTAGGCGGGTTCGAGGATGCCGGCTACCGCGACCTGCGGGGTAATCATGGTCAACGGGGGCAGCAGTGACCATTGGATTTCCGCGGCCACGCTCATCGGTTCGCGGCGCCGGGCCTGGAAGAACTGGTCGGTGTAACTGCTCTTGGTGACCAGCATGTCGGCGACGAGGCCGGCGAGCCGCCGCAGCAACCGCCGGTCGTCATCGTCGACGGTGTCGAGGGTGAGGGCCAGCACCCCCACCTGGTCGCTACCGTCCAGCAGCGGCAGGAACATTCGTATGCCGTCAGCTTGCGGCTGTTCGACGATCATCGCGCGGAGGAATGCCGTACCRGCCGGGGAGTCGTCGATCGGCTCGGGCTCCCCGACCGTGAGGCTCCGGCCCGGCAGCGGCGTCAGCATCAGCTGCTCATAGTCCTGCAGAAGGATCGAGACGTCCCGGCCACCGATCCTGCCCACCTCCTCCGCGACCAGTGGAGCGATCAGCTGCGGCGGCATCTCGTGAGCACGGTCCAGCAGCACACCCAGCAGCCGCTCGCCGAACCCCTCCGATAGATCCACCATGGCCTTGCGGTGGTCCTGTTCGCCTGCCACCATGGCCACCTCCCTCCCCCTCGCTCCGGCCCTTCATAGCTGTGCGAGCCTTCTTGGGCCGCGTCAACCGGTCACGTCGGCACCCCGCTTCACCCCTGATCGACGGGGAGGAGGACAGCGAAGGCTCTGGTTGGTGGCGATGGAGACGAGGGGACTCGTACCCCGAACCTGTCGGCGCGGCTACGAACATGACGAAGGATCTACGTGGAACGAGCCGTTCGACCCCACGTACCCGCCGCGGCCGCGCTAACCCCACCGCGCCAACTTCGGGCGCTACCTGTATGTGGACGATCTCTCGACGCTCGAGGATGCCCGCCGTCGGGGATACGGCCGACGTCTCCTCGAGTGGCTGTTCGCGGAGGCCCGACGTCTCGGATGCGACCAGGTGCAGTTGGACTCCGGCGTCGGACCGACGCGGACGGACGCCCACCGGTTGTACATGAACGCAGGTATGGCCATCGCCGCGCACCACTTCACCCAMATTCTCGACAGGTAGCCAGGAGCGGTTCACCCTCCCGAGGGTGGCATTGGTACGGCTGGCATCATCATGCGCATGACCACCGTCGAGGTTCGTGCGGCGCGGCCAGAGGACTATGACGACATCGTGTCTGTTGTCGACGACTGGTGGGGGCGGCCTGTCAGCGCCGGACTGCCACAGCTGTTCCTCGATCACTTTTATACGTCGAGCCGTGTCGGCGAGGATCATCGCGGCCTGGCCGGCTTCCTCGTCGCTTTCCTTTCGCCTGCGCGGCCGGACGTTGGCTATGTGCATTTCGTCGGAATCCCCCTCTGTGTCAGTCTCGGGTGAGACATCCGCTGGGTGCGGGTTGGCTACAGAGGGCGTGATCGGAGATCCTCGTGTTCGTGGAGTCAGAGTCCCAGGAGCGTCCTGGCCGGTCCTCACCGCGTGACCCGGCGCCGCGTCCGTCGCGGCGGGTGTTCAGCACGGCGTACAAGCTGCGGATCGTCGCCGAGTACGAGAACGCCCCGCACGGGGAGAAAGGTGCGATCCTGCGCCGGGAGGGATTGTTCTCGTCGCATGTGGTGGAGTGGACCCGTGCCCGTGATGCGGGTGCTCTCGGGGGATCGGGCGTTGCGGCCCGCGGTCCTGCGGAGAAGAAGCCGGGGAAATCGGCGGAGCAGATCGAGGTGGAGAAGCTGCGGCGGGAGAACGAGCGGCTAAAGGCACGTCTCGTGACCACGGAGACTGCAC
>NZ_MOME01000042.1:0-58741 GCF_001983005.1 Protofrankia sp. BMG5.30
TCGGGGAGGGTGAGGATGCCGGCGGTGTGGGCGGCGGTGAGTTCGCCGATGGAGTGGCCGGCGAGGTGGTCGGGTTGCAGGCCCCAGTGGGTGAGGAGGTGGTAGAGGGCGGTTTCGAGGGCGAAGAGGGCGGGTTGGGTGTAGAGGGTCTGGTTGAGGTCGGTGGGGTCGGTGTCGAAGATGACCTCGCGCAACGGCCGTAGTGGCCGGTCGGGAGGCGGCTGGTCGAGGCGCTGGCTGTGTTCGGCGAGGGCGGTGTCGAGGGCGGCGGTGGTCTCGTCGAACGCCTGGCGGAAGATCGGGTGGGTGTCGTAGAGCTCGCGGCCGACGCCGGGGCGCTGCGCGCCCTGACCGGTGAACAGGAACGCGATCTTGCCGGGGGTGACGTTGCCGTGGACGACGTGGGGGTGGGGCTGGCCGGTCGCGACGGCGTCCAGGCCGGCGAGCAGGTCGTCGCGGGTGCTGGCGACGACGGCGGCCCGGTGGGGGAGAGCCGCCCGGGTGGTGGCCAGCGAGTAGGCGACGTCCACCGGCCGCAGCGCGCTGTCGGCGGTGACGTGCGCGGCCAGCCTGGCGGCCTGCTCCCGCAACGACTCCGCTGACGCCGCGGAGACCACCCACGGCACGACAACCGCCCCCGCGCCCGCGTCCCCCGCCGGGGCGTCCACGGGGACGTCCGTCGGGCCGCCGGTGATCTCGCCAGAAGGCTGGCCGTCAGAAGGCTGAGGGTGGAAGTGGTTGCCGGAGCGACCGCTTGTTCCCTCGTTGTCATGATCCGAAGCGTCCGCGGGGGCATCCGCTGGGACGTCCTGGTCGGGGGACTGTTCGATGATGACGTGGGCGTTGGTGCCGCTGATGCCGAAGGAGGAGACCGCGGCCCGGCGGGGGCGGTCGGCTGTCGGCCAGGGGCGGGCGGAGGTGAGCAGTTCCACCGCGCCCGCCGACCAGTTCACGAACGGTGACGGCGCGTCCACGTGCAGGGTCTTCGGCAGCAGGCCGTGGCGCAGCGCATAGACGATCTTTGTGATGCCGGCGATGCCGGCCGCCGTCTGGGTGTGCCCGATGTTCGACTTGATCGAGCCGAGCAGCAGCGGCCGGTCGGCGGGGCGCTGCTGGCCGTAGGTGGCGATCAGTGCCTCCGCCTCGATCGGGTCGCCGAGGCGGGTGCCGGTACCGTGCGCCTCGACGGCGTCGATGTCGCCGGCCGTGAGCCCGGCGGCGGCCAGCGCGTCCGCGATGACCCGCTGCTGGGACTGGCCGTTCGGTGCGGTCAGCCCGTTCGACGCGCCGTCGGAGTTCACCGCGCTGCCGCGGATCACCGCCAGGATGCGCCGGCCGGCCCGCTGCGCGTCCGACAGCCGCTCCAGCAGCAGGAACCCGACGCCCTCGGCCCAGGACGTGCCGTCCGCCGCCGCCGCGAACGCCTTGCTGCGGCCATCGGGGGCGAGCCCCCGCTGCCGGGAGAACTCGGTGAACAGCCCCGGGGTCGCCATCACGGCGACGCCGCCGGCCAGCGCCAGGTCGCACTCGCCGCCGCGCAGCGACTGGGCGGCCAGATGGGTCGCGACCAGCGAGGACGAGCAGGCGGTGTCGACGGTCAGCGCCGGCCCTTCCAGTCCGAGGGTGTAGGCCAGCCGCCCGGAGGCCACGGATGTCGTGCTGCCGGTGAGCACGTAGCCCTCGGCGTCGCGCGGCGAGTCGGTCAGACGCGGGCCGTAGTCCTGCTGGGTGGCGCCGACGAACACCCCGGACCGGCTGCCGCGCAGGCTGTGCGGGTCGATGCCGGCGCGTTCGAGCGCTTCCCAGGCGGACTCCAGCAGCAGCCGCTGCTGCGGGTCCATCGCGGCGGCCTCCCGCGGGGAGATGCCGAAGAACTCCGCGTCGAAGCGGTCGGCGTCGTAGAGGAAGCCGCCGTCACGGGTGTAGGTCCGTCCCGGTTTGCCGGGTTCGGGGTCGTAGAGCGCCTCGGCGTCCCAGCCGCGGTTCGACGGGAACCCGCCGATGGCGTCCCGGCCGTCGGCGACGAGATCCCACAGCGCCTCGGGGGAGTCGGCGCCGCCCGGCCAGCGTCCGCTGACCGCGACGATCGCGATCGGCTCGGCGGGGTCGACGCGCCGGCGGGCGCGCCGCGCAGTGGTCGCGGGCGTGCCCGACACCAGAGTGATCAGCCGCTCGACCAGGGCGGCCGGCGTCGGGAAGTCGAACACCAGGGTGCTCGGCAGGGTCAGGTCGGTGGCCGCGGCGAGCCCGTCGCGGAACCGCACGGCGCCGAGCGAGTCGAAACCGAGGTCCCGGAAGGTCTGCCCGTCGTCGATCCACTCCGCGTCCGCGTGCCCGAGCACCCCGGCCGCGGTCGTGCGGACCAGCTCCGTCAGCCGCTCCCGCAACGCCTGCGGGGACAGCGCCGCGAGCGGATGCCCCGACGCCCCGGCCGCGCTCCCGGCCGCGAGCCCGAGCCCGGTGCCCGCCGCCCCGGCCGTGTCGAGATCGCCTTCGCCGCCGTCCAGGCCGGGCCGGTCGGTGGACGAGGCCGGTGCCGCGGTGAGCTCGCCGGCCGCCGCCGTCCCGGTAGCGAGCCAGAAACGGCGCCGCTGGAACGCGTAGGTGGGCAGGTCGACGGCGTACGGGTCGGCGCCGGCGAGGGTGTCGCTCCAGTCGACCGGCAGGCCGTGGACGTGCGCCTCGGCCAGCGCGGTCAGCAGTTGGGCCGGCCCGCCGGCGTCGCGGCGCAGCGTGCCGAGCACGCCGACGCCGGCACCGGCCGGCCCGGCGGCGTCGACCGTCTCGTTGATCCCGCCGACGAGCACCGGATGCGGGCTGACCTCGATGAACACGTCGTGGCCGCTGCCGAGCAGGGCCCTGGTGGCGGCCTCGAACCGGACGGTGCCGCGCAGGTTGGCGAACCAGTACGCCGCGTCGAGCGTGCTGCCGTCGACCGGCTCGGCGGTCACGCTGGACAGCAGCGGGATCGTCCCGGCCCGGGGGGTGATCCCGGCGAGCGTGGTGAGCAGGTGGTCGCGCAGACTGTCGACCTGGGGCGAGTGGGAGGCGTAGTCCACCGGGACGAGCCGGGCCCGCACCCCCTGCGCCTGGTAGTCGGCGACCAGTTCGGCCAGCGCCCGCGGGCTGCCGGCGACGACGGTCGACCGCGGGCCGTTGACGGCCGCCAGCGACACCGTGTCACCAATGCCGCTGTCGGCCAGCCGCGCCCGCACGTCGTCCGCGGGTAGTGCGATCGAGGCCATGCCGCCCTGCCCGGCAATCGTGGTGATGGCCTGGCTGCGCAGGGCGACGATTCGGGCGGCGTCGTCGAGGGTGAGGATGCCGGCCACGTACGCGGCGGCGATCTCCCCCTGGCTGTGCCCGACGACGGCGTGCGGGTGCACCCCGTACGAGCGCCACACCGCCGCCAGCGAGACCAGCACCGCCCACAGCGCCGGCTGGACCACGTCGACCCGCTCCAGCGAGGGCGCGCCGGGCGCCCCGCGCAGGACGTCGAGCAGGTTCCACCCGGTGTACGGGGCGAGCGCGTCCGCGCTGGCCGCGATCGACTCCGCGAACGCCGGGGAGGAGTCCAGCAGGCCGGCGGCCATTCCCGGCCACTGGGAGCCCTGGCCGGGGAAGACGAAGACGGCCAGCCGGCCGGCCCGGGCGACACCGCGCACGGTGCCCGCGGGCAGTTCGCCGCGGGCCAGCCCGGCCAGCCCGGCCAGCAGGGCGTCCCGGTCGTCGCCGACGACCGCCGCGCGGTGGGCGAAGGCGGCCCGGCCCCGCACCAGCGCCGCGGCCACGTCGAGCGGACGCGCGGACGGGTTGGCCGCGACATGGTCGTGCAGGCGCGCGGCCTGGGCGCGCAGGGCGTCCCCGCCGCGCGCCGAGAGCACCCACGCCACCGGCCCGGCTCCGACCCCGGTGTCGGAGGTGATCCCGGTGTCGGGCGTGCCCGCGCCGGGCGCGCCACCGCCGGGCGTGCCGTCGGCTGTGGACGCGCTCCCGGCGGGCGTGGTCCCGGCGTCGCTGGCACGGTCCTCGAGGGGTGGGGCCTGCTCGAGGATGATGTGGGCGTTGGTGCCGCTGATCCCGAAGGACGACACGGCGGCCCGTCGGGGCCGGTCGACGTCGGGCCAGGGGCGGGTGTCGGTGATCAGTTCGACGGCGCCGGTGGTCCAGTCGACGTGTGGGGACGGGGCGTCGACGTGCAGCGTCTTCGGCAGGACGCCGTGCCGCAGCGCCTCGACGGTCTTGATGATGCCGGCGACGCCGGCGGCGGCCTGGCTGTGGCCGATGTTGGACTTGACCGAGCCGAGCAGCAGGGGCCGGTCGGCGGGGCGGTGCTGGCCGTAGGTGGCGAGCAGGGCCTGGGCTTCGATGGGGTCGCCGAGGGTGGTGCCGGTGCCGTGGGCTTCGACGGCGTCGACGTCGGCGGGGGTCAGGCGGGCGTTCGCGAGCGCCGCGTTGATCACCCGCTGCTGGGACGGGCCGCTCGGCGCGGTGAGCTGGCTGCTCGTCCCGTCGGAGTTCACCGCGCTGCCGCGCACCACCGCCAGTACGCGGTGGCCGTGGCGGCGCGCGTCCGACAGCCGCTCGAGCAGCAGGACCCCGGCCCCCTCGGCGAGGCCGAAGCCGTCCGCGGCGGCGGCGAACGGCTTGCACCGGCCGTCGGCGGACAGCGCGCGCTGCCGGGAGAACTCGACGAACGATCGCAGGGTGGGCATCACGGTCACGCCGCCGGCCAGCGCGAGCCCGCACTCGCCGGACCGCAGCGCGCCCACGGCCTGGTGCAGCGCGACCAGCGACGACGAGCAGGCGGTGTCCACGGTGACGGTCGGGCCCTCGAAACCGAACGAGTACGCCACCCGGCCGGAGGCGACGCTGGTCGTCCCGCCGGTCAGGACGTACCCCTCCAGCGGCTGGATCGCCGCGGCCCCGGCGCCGGCACCGTAGTCCGAGGCGATCACCCCGACGAACACGCCGGTGTCGGAGCCGCGCAGCGTCGTCGGGTTGATCCCGGCGTGTTCCAGCGCCTCCCAGGCGGTCTCCAGCAGCAGCCGCTGCTGCGGCTCGGCCGCCAGCGCCTCGCGCGGGGAGATGCCGAAGAACGCGGCGTCGAAGTCGCCCGCGTCGGGCAGGAAGCCGCCCTCGCGGGAGTAGGTGGTGCCGGGCCGTGCCGGGTCGGGGTCGTAGCGGTCGTCAAGGTTCCAGCCGCGGTCCGTCGGCGGTGGGCCGACCACGTCGCGGCCGTCGGCGACCAGCCGCCACAGGTCGTCTGGTGACTGCACCCCGCCCGGGTAACGGCAGCCGATCCCGATGATCGCGATCGGTTCGTGCCGGGACGACGTCAGCTCCTGCACCTGCGCGCGGGCGGCACGCAGGTCGGCCGTGGCCCGCCGCAGGTAGTCGCGCAGCTTCTCCTCACGGGAGCCGCCGCCCGCGGACGCGGCGGACGCGGCGGACGCGGAGGACGCGGCGGACGCGGCGGACGCGGAGGACACCGGGGGTACCTGGGAGCCAGAGGACGCGGTGGACATGTGAGCTCAGCCTCCGTACGGGGTGGTCAGCTCGTTGTCGAGCACGTCGAACAGTTCGTCGTCGTCGGCCGACTGGAGATCCGCCAGGTCGCCTGCGAGGGAGCCGCCCGCGCCGGCGGGCCGGCGGCCGTCCCAGACCTGGAGGAGCTGCCGCAGCCGGACCGCGACCCGTTCGTGGGCGTCGGGGTCGGTGGCGGCGTCGGGCGCGGTCGTCAGGACGTTGCCCAGCCGGTCCAGCACGTCGGTGAGCGATTCCCGCTGGGACGGGACGGCCGCGCTCCCAGCACCGCCGTGCGCGGCCGGTACGAGCAGGGTGCGCAGGTGCGCGGTCAGCGCCGCCGGGGTCGGATGGTCGAACAGCAGCGTGCTCGGCAGCCGCAGCCCGGCGGCCGCGCCGAGCCGGTTGCGGAACTCCACCGCGGTCAGCGAGTCGAACCCGGACGCGAGGAATCCGCGGTCGACCTCGATCACCGCCGCGTCGGCGTGGCCGAGCACGGTCGCCGCGGTCGTGCGCACCAGGTCGAGCAGGATCCGCTCCCGCTCGTCCTCGGGTCGCCCGGCGAGCCGGTCGGCCAGTGACGCGCCCGCTCCCGACCGCGTGCCGCCGTCACCCGCCAGGCCGTCCGGGCCGGCTGGGCCGGCTGGGCCGCCGTGGCCGTCGCCGGCACCGGCGGCGCGGCGGACGGCCGGGCGGGACTGGCCGCGCAGCACCGCCGGCCGGTTGTCGTCCTGGCCGAACGCGTCCCGGTCGATCCGGGCCGGTACCAGGGCCGGGTGCGGGGTGGTGAGCGCGGCGTCGAACAGGGCCAGCGCGGTCTCGGTGGGCAGCGGCCGCAGCCCACCGCGGCCCAGCCGGGCCACGTCCGCCCGGCCGAGATGGCCGGTCATGCCGCTGGCCTGCTCCCAGTAGCCCCAGGCCAGCGAGACCGCCGGCAGCCCGTGGGCGCGGCGGGCTGCTGCCAGCCCGTCGAGGAAGGTGTTCGCCGCCGCGTAGTTCGCCTGCCCCGGGGTGCCCACCACGCCCGCGACCGACGAGTAGAGCACGAAGGCGGCGAGATCGGCGTGGCGGGTCAGCTCGTGCAGGTTCCACGCCGCGTCGATCTTCGGCCGGGCCACCCTCCGCAGCCGCTCCGGGGTCAGTCCGGTGACGGTGGCGTCGTCGAGGATCCCGGCCGTGTGGATCACCGCGGTGAGCGGGTGGGTGCGGGGGACGGTGGCCAGCAGCGCGGCCAGCGCGTCCCGGTCGGCGACGTCGACGGCGGCCAGGGTGACGCTGACGCCCAGCCCGGTGAGCTCGTCGACGAGTTCGGCGGCGCCGTCCGCCGCCGGCCCGCTACGGCTGGTCAGCAGCAGGTGGCGCACCCCGTGGTGGGTGACCAGCCGGCGGGCGGCCAGCCGGCCGAGCGTCCCCGTCCCGCCGGTGACCAGGACCGTGCCGGACGGGTCGAGCCGGTGCGGCACGGTCAGCGCGAGCTTGCCGACGTGGCGGGCCTGCGCGAGGTGGCGCAGCGCGCGGGGGGCGTGCCGGATGTCCCAGGCCGCCACCGGCAGCGGGCGCAGCGCGTCCCGGGCGAACAGCAGGCCCAACTCGGTGAGCAGTTCGGCGATCCGCTGCGGCGGGACGTCCGCGAGCAGGTCGAACGGCAGGTAGGAGACGCCGGGATGGTGCGCGGCCAGCTCCTCGGGACGCCGCGGGTCGGTCTTGCCCATCTCGACGAACCGGCCGCCGGGGCCGAGCAGCCGCAGGGACGCGTCGGTGAACTCGTGCGCCAGCGCGTTGAGCACCACGTCGACCCGGCCGAACCGGGCCTCGAAGCCGTCGACGGGATCCAGCTCGCGGGAGGAGGCGATGTGGTCGTCGTCCAGGCCGAGGGCGCGCAGCACGTCCCATTTCGCGGGGCTGGCGGTCGCGAACACCTCCGCGCCGGCCTGCTGGGCGAGCTGCACGGCGGCCTGGCCGACCCCGCCGCTGGCGGCGTGCACCAGCACCCGCTCGCCCGGCCGCAGGGCACCGAGATCGAACAGGCCGTAGTAGGCGGTGAGGAACGCGACCGGGACGGTGGCGGCCCGCGCGAACGACCAGTCCGCCGGGAAGCCGACGAGCAGCCGGCGGTCGACGCGCGCGAGCGTACCGGCGCTGCCCGGCAGCAGCCCCGTGACCCGGTCGCCGGGGGCGAGGTCGGTGACGTCGGGGGCGGTCTCGACGACCACGCCGGCCCCTTCGGCGCCGATGCGGGCCCGGCCCGGATAGACACCGAGAGCGATCAGTACGTCGCGGAAGTTCACCCCGAGGGCCCGCGGCGCGACCCGGACCTCTCCCGGCGCGAGCGGCCCCGCCGCGTCCGGGTCGGCCAGCAGCGCGAGCGCGTCCAGGCTGCCGGGCGAGGTGACGTCGAGCCGCCACGGCGTGCCACCCGCCTCCCATCCGGCGCCTGTGCGCTGGCCGGCACCGGCACCGGTGCCGGTGGTGCTGTCAGCGTCGCCGGCCGTGGCGCCGCTGAGGTCACGGTCGCCGTACAGGCCGGTGTCGACCAGGCTGGCGCTGTCGCCGGGCGGCGGTGGCAGCTCGCCCGAGGCGGGTGAGCCGGGCGCGGGCTGCCGGACGAGCCGGGGGAGCAGCACCACGCCGTCGCGGACCGCGGCCTGGGGTTCCCCGCTGGCCAGCGCCGCCGCCACTGCGGCCGCACGGGCCGGGTCGGCGCCGGTGTCGGTGTCGGTGTCGCCGTCCAGGTCGAGGATGACGAGCCGGCCGGGATGCTCGGACTGGGCCGAGCGCACCAGCCCCCAGACCGCGGCCGCGGCAAGGTCCGTGACGTCCTCGCCGGTACGGGTGGCGACCGCGCCGCGGGTCACCAGGACCAGCCGGCCCACCGCGAAACGTTCGTCGGCCAGCCAGGACTGCACCGTGGCGAGCGCCCGCTCGGTGGTGGCCGCGACCGTTGCCGCAACGTCCGCCGCTGGAACGTCCACCGCTGGAACGTCCGGTGCCGGGATGCCCGGTGCCGACGGGGCGTTCACCCAGACGGCGACGGTGGCCGGGGCCGGCGCGTCCGGGGGAAGGCTCGGAAGATCCGGGAGGATGTCGACAGCGCCAGCGCCGCCAACGAGGCCGGTGGGTGCGGCGTCCGCGGGTGTCGCGGGCGGCGACAGCGGCGGTAGCGGCGACCAGTCCAGCAGGTACGCCGCGTCGGCGCCACCGGCGGCCAGCGTGCCCGGCGCGACCGGCCGCAGCGCCAGCGCGCCGACGGACAGCACCGCGGCGCCGGCCGGGTCGGCGGCGTGCACGCTCACCGTGCCCGTGCCGGTCGGGCGGACGCGGACCCGCAGCGCGGTCGCCCCGGTGGCGGCCAGCGAGACGTCCGTCCAGGCGAACGGCAGGAGCAGGGCGTCGCCCTGGCCGGGCAGCAGGCCGACGACCGGATGCAGGGCGGCGTCGAGCAGGGCCGGGTGCAGCCCGTAGCCGTCGGCCTCGGCGGCGTCCGCGACGGGCAGCCGGACCTCGGCGAGGACGTCGTCACCGTGCCGCCAGGCGGCGCGCAGGCCGCGGAAGAGCGGGCCGTAGCCGTAGCCGTACCCGTCGTCGGCGAGCCGGTCGTAGAAGCCGTCGAGGTCGATGCCGACCGCGTCGGCCGGCGGCCACTGCCCGGCGAGGTCGTCCGGTGCCGGCGCCAGCGGCCGCTGGGCGAGCAGGCCGCTGGCGTGGCGGGTCCAGGGGACGTCCTCGTCGGGGTGGGCGTTGCCACCACCTGACCAGCCGTCACCTGGCCGGATGTAGTCCGGCCGTCCCGCGGCCGGGCGGGAGCCCTCCGGGCGGGAGTACAGCGTCACCGGCCGGATGCCGGGGTCGTCGCGTTCCGGCGGGCCCACCACGAGCTGGAAGCGGACGCCGCCGCCGTCCGGGACCACCAGTGGGGCGTGCGACGTCAGCTCCCGCAGGTGGCCGTGGCCGACCAGGGCGCCGGCGTGCAGGGCGAGCTCGACGGCCGCCGCGCCCGGCAGCACCGTGCTGCCGGCGACGGCGTGGTCGGCCAGCCAGGGTGTGGTGGCCGTGGTCAGCCGTCCGGTGAGCAGCAGGCTGTCGTCACCGGCGACGGGCAGCGCCGCGTCGGCCAGCGGATGCCCGGCGGCCAGGCCCGGTGCCGGGCTGCCGGCGTGCGTCGGCGCGGTGATCCAGTAGCGTTCCCGCTGGAACGGGTAGGTGGGCAGTTCGGTGACGCGGGCGTGCGGCCCGTAGACGGCGGGCCAGTCCGGCGTGACGCCGTGCGCGTACAGCTCGGCGAGGGAGAGCAGCAGCCGGTCCCAGCCGCCGTCGTCGCGGCGCAGCGTGCCGGTGACCAGGACGGGTCCCGCCGCCGCGTCCCACCCGCCGACGGGGTTCCCAGCAGCGGTGCTCCCGGCGGTGTTTCCGGCGGCGTCCTCGGTGCTGTGCCCGGGGACGGCGCCGGTGCTGCGTGCGGTGGCCAGGCCGTGTTCGGCGACGTCGTCGACGGTCTGCTGGATGCCGATGGTCAGTACGGGGTGCGGGCTGGACTCCAGGAAGATGCGGTGGCCGTCGGCGAGCGCCGCGCGGACCGCGTCGTCGAGCCGGACCGGCTGGCGCAGGTTGCGGTACCAGTAGTCGCCGGTCAGCTCGGCCGGGTCGAGCCGTCCGCCGGTCACCGTCGAGTAGAAGGCGACGTTCGCGGGACGTGGCGCGATGTCCGCGAGCAGGGTCTGTACGTCGTCGCGGATGGCCTCGACCTGGGCGGAGTGGGAGGCGTAGTCGACCGGTATGCGCCGGGCGGAGACCCCGCGCTCCTGGTAGGCGGCGAGTAGCTGGTCGAGGGCGGCCGGCCGCCCGGACACGACGGTGGCGGCCGGGCCGTTGACGGCCGCGATCGAGACGTCGTCCGAGATGCTGCCCGGGGCGCCACCGGCCAGCGCGGCCAGCTCGGGCAGGTCGGCCTCGACGGTGGCGGCGGGCAGCGGCACCGAGACCATCCCGCCCAGCCCGGCGATCTTTGTGATCGCCTGGGCGCGCAGCGCGACGATGCGGGCGGCGTCGTCCAGGGTGAGGGCGCCGGCGACGTGCGCCGCGGCGATCTCGGCCTGCGAGTGCCCGATGACCGCGTCGGGCCGGATGCCCAGCGACTCCCACAGCCGGGCCAGCGCGACGATCACCGCGAACAGCGCCGGCTGCACCACGTCCACGCGCTCGAAGGTGGGCGCGCCGTCCACCCCGCGCAGCACGTCCACGAGCGACCAGTCGACGTACGGGGCGAGCGCGTCCGCGCTGGCCGCGATCGACTCCGCGAACACCGGGGAGGAGTCCAGCAGGCCGGCGGCCATTCCCGGCCACTGGGAGCCCTGGCCGGGGAAGACGAAGACCGTCCCACCCGGGTTCCCACCCGGGTTCCCGGTGGTGGCCGCGGACACCACGCCCGGCGCCTGCTCGCCGGCGGCGAGAGCGCGCAGCCCGGCGAGCAGCGCCTCACGGCCGGTGCCGACCACGGCGGCCCGGTGGTCGAAGACGGTACGGGTGGTCGCCAGCGACAGCCCGACGTCGGCGGGACGGGCGTCCGGCCGGGTGAACACGGCGTCGTGCAGCCTGGCCGCGGCCGCCCGCAGCGCCGGCCCGCCGCGTGCGGACAGCGTCCACAGCACGGGCACCGTCTCGGATGCATCGGCCGCCCGGTCTGCCCCGGACGCGCTCCCGGGGTCAGGCGTGTCCGCGTCCGCCGTGCTTGCGCGCGACGCGTTCGCGGCGGGCGTGCCGTCCGCGTCGGAGATGTTCCCGCCGGGCGTGCCGGCGGCCCCGGGCGCGTTCCCACCGGCTGTGTCCCCGTCGTTGTCGTCCGCGGGTGGGGCCTGCTCGAGGATGATGTGGGCGTTGGTGCCGCTGATCCCGAAGGACGACACGGCGGCCCGTCGGGGCCGGTCGACGTCGGGCCAGGGGCGGGTGTCGGTGATCAGTTCGACGGCGCCGGTGGTCCAGTCGACGTGTGGGGACGGGGCGTCGACGTGCAGCGTCTTCGGCAGCACCCCGCGTTGCAGCGCCCCGACCACGCTGATCACCCCGGTGATGCCGGCGGCGGCCTGGGTGTGGCCGATGTTGGACTTGACCGAGCCGAGCAGCAGGGGCCGGTCGGCGGGGCGGTGCTGGCCGTAGGTGGCGAGCAGGGCCTGGGCTTCGATGGGGTCGCCGAGGGTGGTGCCGGTGCCGTGGGCTTCGACGGCGTCGACGTCGGCGGGGGTCAGGCGGGCGTTCGCGAGCGCCGCGTTGATCACCCGCTGCTGGGACGGCCCGTTGGGGGCGGTCAGCCCGTTGCTCGCGCCGTCGGAGTTCACCGCGCTGCCGCGCACCACCGCCAGTACGCGGTGGCCGTGGCGGCGCGCGTCCGACAGCCGCTCGAGCACGACCACGCCCACGGCCTCCGCCCAGGCGGTGCCATCCGCGGCGGCGGCGAACGGCTTGCACCGGCCGTCGGCGGACAGCCCGCGCTGCCGGGAGAACTCGGTGAACATGCCGGGCGTCGACATCACGGTCACGCCGCCGGCCAGCGCGAGCCCGCACTCGCCGGACCGCAGCGCGCCCACGGCCAGGTGCAGCGCCACCAGCGACGACGAGCAGGCGGTGTCCACGGTGATCGCCGGCCCGACGAGGCCGAGGGTGTAGGCCACCCGGCCGGAGGCGACGCTGGGCAGCCCGCCGGTGAGCGCGTACCCGCCGGCGGTGCCGGTGGCCTCGTGCAGCCGCGGGCCGTAGTCCTGCGGGGTGGCGCCGACGAACACCCCGGTCGAGCTGCCCCGCAGCGTCACCGGGTCGATGCCGGCGCGTTCCAGCGCCTCCCAGGAGGTCTCCAGCAGCAGCCGCTGCTGGGGGTCCATCGCCGCGGCCTCCCGGGGGGAGATCTCGAAGAAGGCGGCGTCGAACAGGCCGGCGTCGTCGAGGAAGCCGCCCTGGCGGGTGTAGGACGTGCCGGGCCGGCCGGTGCCGTGCTCGTCGGCGCCGGCCGGGTCGTAGAGGGCGTCGAGGTCCCAGCCGCGGTCGGTCGGGAACCCGCCGATGGCGTCCTGGCCGGCGGCGAGCAGGTCCCACAGCGCCTCGGGGGAGTCGGCCCCGCCCGGCCAGCGCCCGCTGACCGCGACGATCGCGACCGGCTCGTCCGCCCCGGCCCCGCCCGCGGCCCCCACGGCGTTCTCGGCCGCGGCTCCGGTCGTGGCGCCGGTGCCGGCGGGCACGCCGGTCGCGCCGGCGATCTCGGCGAGATGGCGGACGAGCGCGGCGGGTGTCGGATGGTCGAAGGTCAGCGTGGGCGTCAGCGGGAGCCCGGTGGTGGCCGCGAGCAGGCCGCGGAACTGCACCGCCGCGATCGAGTCCAGGCCGAGGTCCTTGAACGTGCGCCCGGTGCTCACCGCGGCCGGGTCGGTGTGGCCGAGCACGGTGCCCACCGCCGCGCGGACGAGGTCGAGCAGGACGGCGTCGCGTTCCCGTGGGGTGAGCCCGTCGAGCCGGCGGGCCAGCCGCGACGGGCCGGCGGGGGACGACGTTCTTGGCGCTGCGGGTACCGCCACGTCCGTGCCGTGGGTCGCCGTGTCATGATCCGGAACGATCTGCGCCGGTATGGATACGTCAGGTAGATCGGTGGCCGGTGTCGCCGTGGGCGACGCCGGGCGGGCCGCCGCGCCCCCGAGCCAGAACCGCCGCCGCTGGAATGGATAGGTGGGCAGGTCCGTCACGCGCGCCGCCGGGTCGATCGCCGCGGCCCAGTCGACGTCGACCCCGCGCACGTACGCCTCGGCCAGCGACGCCAGCAGCCGGCGGGGGCCCCCGTCGTGGCGGCGCAGCGTACCCGTGACGAGGGTGTCGGCGTGCCCGGGGCCGGCGTCCGCCGCGATCCGCTGGATCGCGCCGGTGAGGACCGGGTGCGGTGTCATCTCGACGAACGTGCCGTGCCCGGCCGCGAGCGCCGCCCGCACCGCCCGGTCGACGTCCACGGTCTCCCGCAGGTTGCGGTACCAGTAGGCGGGGGTCAGCTCGGTGGTGGGCAACCTGCCGGCGGTGACGGTCGAGTAGAACGCGACGTCTGCCGCCACCGGGGTGATGCCGTCGAGCAGCTCGAGCAGCCGCTCGCGCACCGGGATGACCTGCGGCGAGTGCGAGGCGTATTCCACCGGGATCCGGCGGACGTCGACACCGGCCGCGGTCAGTGTCGCCACGAACTCGTCGAGGGCGCCGGTCTCGCCGGAGACGACCGTGGCGTCCGGACCGTTGATCACGCCGATGCCCGCGCGGTCGGCCCACGGCGTGAGCAGCGTGGCGACCTCGGCCGCGGGCAGCGGGACCGACACCAGCCCGCCGCGGCCGGTGATATCGACCAGGGCGCGGCTGCGCAGCGCCACCACGGCCGCGGCCTGTTCCAGGGTGAGCGCGCCCGCCACGTGCGCCGCGGCGATCTCACCCTGGGAGCTGCCGATCACCGCGTCGGGCTCGACACCGAAGGCCCGCCACACCGCGGCGAGGGAGACCATCACCGCGAACAGCGCCGGCTGCACCACGTCGACCCGCTCCAGCGACGGGGCGCCCGGGGCGTCACGCAGGACGTCCGGCAGCGACCAGTCGACATGGGGTGTGAGAGCCGCCGCGCACGCCTCGATCGAGCGGGCGAACACCGGGGAGGTGTCCAGCAGCTCCGCGGCCATGCCGGCCCACTGGGAGCCCTGGCCGGGGAAGACGAAGACGGTCCTGCCGCGCTCACCCACCGACCCGCGCACCACGCCCGCGGCCGGTTCGACGGCGACGAGCGCGCGCAGCCCGACGGACAGCTCGGCCCGGTCGGCGCCGATCACCACCGCCCGGTCCTCGAAACGTGCCCGGGTCGTCGCCAGCGACAGCGCGATGTCCGCGGGATCGCCCCCGCCGCCGGTGCTGTTACCGTCGGCGCCGCCGTCTCCGCTTTCAGCGTTCTCAACGCTGCTGCCGGTGCCGCCGGCGGGGGGGTCGGTGAGCAGCGCCAGCAGACGGCCGGCCTGGGTGTCCACCGCGTCCACGCCACGCCCGGACAGCACCCACGGCGCGACGCCGCGTACCGCGGGCTCACGGCCACCGTCGGCGTGTGCCGCGGGCTCACGATCGCCGCCGGCGCGCGCCGGCGGGGCCGACGACGCTTCGGCCGCCCCGGATCCTCCGGCCGCCCCGGATCCTCCGGCCGCTCCAGCTGCCCCGGCCGCCGTGGGCCGTGCGCTGGGCGCCTCGCCCAGCACGACGTGGCAGTTCGTCCCGCCGACTCCCCACGAGCTCACCCCGGCCAGCAGCGGCCGGTCGTCGTGCGGCCAGGGCCGCCGGGCGGTCACCACGCGCAGCCGCAGCTCCTCGAACGGGATCCGGGGGTTGGGCGTGACGAAGTTCAGGCTCGGCGGGAGCACCCGGTGCGTGATCGCGAGGACCGTCTTGACCAGGCCGACGATCCCCCCGGCGCCCTCGAGATGGCCGATGTTCGTCTTCACCGACCCGACCAGCAGGGGGTCGTCGGCGGGCCGGCCGACACCGTAGGCGGCGCCCAGCGCGGACGCCTCGATCGGGTCCCCGACCGCGGTCCCGGTGCCGTGCAGCTCGACGTAGCGCACGTCGCGCGGGTCGACGCCGGCGCGGCTGGCCGCCGCGCGCACCACGTCCCGCTGGGCCTGTGCGCTCGGGACGGTCAGGCCCGCCGTGGCGCCGCCGCTGTTGACCGCGCTGCCGCGGATCACCGCGTGGATCCGGTCGCCGTCGGCGAGCGCGGCCGCGAGCGGCTTGAGCACGACGACCGCGCCGCCCTCGCCGCGCACGAAGCCGTTCGCCCGCGCGTCGAAGGTGAAGCACTGCCCGTCCGGGGACAGCCCGCCGAAGCGCTGCGCGCTGACAGCCGTCTCGGCGGTGAGATTGAGGTGGACGCCGGCGGCCAGCGCCAGCTCCGACTCGCCCGAGCGCAGGCTCTCGCAGGCCAGGTGCACCGCCACCAGCGACGACGACTGGGCGGTGTCCACCGTCAGGCTCGGGCCGCGCAGGCCCAGCAGGTAGGACAGCCGGTTGGCGATGATGCCGCGGGCCAGCCCGGTCAGAGTGTGCCGGGTGACGGCGTTCAGGCCGTAACGGTGGACCAGCCCGGCGTAGTCGCTGGCGATGGCGCCCACGAAGACGCCGGTGCGGGTGTCCGCCAGCGCGGCCGGGACGACGCGGGCGTCCTCCAGCGCCTCCCAGCCGAGCTCGAGCACGAGACGCTGCTGCGGATCCATCGCGTCCGCCTCGCGCGGCGAGATGCCGAAGAACTCCGGGTCGAAGTCCGCGACGCCGTCGAGAAAACCGCCGCGCAGCGGGCGGATATCGTCCGGGATTCCCTCCCAACGGCCGGCGGGAACATCCGTGACGGCGCTGCGCGCATTCTCCAGCAGCTGCCAGAACTCCCCGGGGCCGACCGCCTGGGGCAGTCGGGCGGCCAGCCCGACGACGGCGATGTCGGACGGCGTCTCGGCATGCGACATCTTGGGTGTCCATTTCCTCTCGTAAACGGCCGGCGCGGCCGGATGCCGGGGTGGCGGCTGGCCGCGCCGGCCGAAGGCGGCGCGATCACGTTCGTTGTTTCGCGCGGAGACGGGACCCGGATTTCGGGAAGATCTGGTGTGGCTGCCGGGGACCGCGGAGGGGCTCGGGGACGAGCCGCACGGTGTGGATCTCGATGAACGGGTGACGGCGGGGGTGCCGTTCGAGCGGCGGGCCGGCCGGCCGCGCGGTCAGCCGGCCCTGCCCCGCCGCGCGGTCAGGCCGGCCCCGGGCACCGGGGCTGTCAGCGCGGTTGCGGGTTCCCGAGGCGACAACAACGCTCGGCGCAGGGGAGACCGTGGTGGGGACAGCGTGCGGCGCGGCGGCGGCTGGAGCGGTGCGGTAGCACGCTGTATCACACCCTTTCGTCTTCGTCCGCGCCTATGTGTTCCGCGTTCACACGTCCCGTCCACGCACACCTGACCGGGGCGCCCGGACACGGCCTGCTGCCGGCCGCGCCCGCGCCCGCCCTACGGGCGTGCGACGAACCGTACTCGGGTACCCGCCGGTCCGTCAGGAGGGCCAGTATGTAGATGGTCCGCAGAAAAGCGCGCGGCGATAACCCCTATCGATACCCCTAGTCGACCCTTACCGTCATTGTGGTACAGCTCACACGGGATGTGCGGCCCATATTATGTGCCAGCTGCCCCGGAGAATAAAACGTTGGCCTCTGTGAGGCTTTTCCTCGGATGCCGGTCTTGCTTCCCGATGGCGGCCCTGATAGGGATGACGGAAACCAGGCCGGGTATTTTCGGGCGTCATCCGCCGGCCCGGCCGGCCGCCGGCAGGAAAGGACACCAGTCGTCATGACGCGACCCGGGGTGAGTGCCGGCGACGGTACCGGCAGCGGTACCGGTGCCGATCTGTGGATACGGCGGTTTCATCCGGTGGCGGATCCCGCCGGGCGGCTGGTCTGCTTCCCGCACGCGGGCGGCTCGGCGCCCTTTTTCTTCCCGCTGTCCCAGGAGCTGTCCGCGCCGGCCGGCCCGGGCCGGCGCGGCGTCGACGTGCTCGCCGTCCAGTACCCCGGCCGCCAGGACCGCCTCGGCGAGCCGGCGGTCACCAGCATCGCCGGGCTCGCCGAGGGGATCGCCACGGCCCTGCGGCCGTGGGCCGGCGAGCCGCTGACGTTCTTCGGGCACAGCATGGGCGCCGTCGTGGCCTTCGAGGTCGCCCTGCGCCTGCGGGCCCGCGGGCAGGACGGCCCGGTGTGCCTGATCGCCTCCGGCCGCCGCGCGCCGTCGAGGTACCGCCAGCGGCAGGACGTCCACCGCCGGGACGACGCCGGCATCGTCGCCGAGCTGCGCCAGCTCGCCGGCACCGACCCCCGGCTGCTCGGCGACGAGGAGATCCTGCGGATGATCCTGCCGGCGATCCGCGCCGACTACACCGCGGTCGAGACCTACCGGTCGCAGCCGGGCGCGGTGCTCCCCTGCCCGGTCACGGTGTTCACCGGCGACGCCGACCCACAGGTCACCCTCGACGAGGCACAGGCCTGGCGGGAGCACACCACCGCCGGGTTCGACCTGCGGGTCTTCCCCGGCGGGCATTTCTACCTGGCCGAGGACCCCGGGCCGGTCATCGCGGCCATCCGCGCCGAGCTGGCGGCGCGGGCCCCCGCGGTACCGGCGTCCGCCGTGCCAGGGCCTGCTGTGCCGGCTCCCGCTGTGCCGGAGCCCCCCAGCCAGGCGGCGAGCTCGCGCACCTCGGCGCGGTAGAGCGTCGCCGGGTCCGCCACGTGGGGCCGCAGGTGCCCGTTGATCTCGAGTGCCAGTAGCCCGTGCAGCCGACCCCAGATCCGTAGCGACAGCGCGACGGCCGCCGGCGGCAGGCCCGGGACCGCCGCGCGGGCCAGCGCGGCGAACGGCGGGGTGAAGTCGGACCAGTCGTAGTCGTCCGTGCCAGCGCCCGTGCCGTCCAGGTCCGCCCCGGGCGCGGACATCCGCTCCCGCAGGCCCGGCCAGGCGGTCTCCACCAGGCGCAGCAGCACGCCGCACGCCTGCTGCTCCGCCGAGGACGCGTCACCCTCGGTCGGGAAGCGGTAGCCCGGGATGGGGCTACCGTAGAGGAGCTGGTACTCCTGCGGGTTGGTGACGGCCCACTCGCGGTAGGCCATCGCCACCGCGACCAGGGCGGCGCCGGGATCGTCGGCGGGCGCCGCGGCCCGGACGGCCTCCAGGCGCCGCGCCACCGAGGTGTAGATGTCGGTCACCAGCGCGGTGATCATGTCGTCGCGGGTGTCGTAGTAGCTGTACAGCGCGCCCGCGGTCATGCCCATCTCGCGGGCGATCGCCCGCAGCGACAGCGCTGCCGCGCCACCGTCGGCCATATGGCGCAGTGCGATCGCCTTGATCTCGCGGACCGTCTCGGCGCGTAGCCGGTCACGGCGCCGAAGCATGCGATCTTCCACCGTTGGCAGTTTACAGCGCCTGTCTCCTGCACTGCGGCCAAACTTTGATAGCCGTGTAGTCTTTGAACATCGTACTGTCGCGTCAGTTGGCCCGGACGGTCCTCGCCCCACGTCGCCCCACGTCGCCGCACCCTGCGCCGCCCGCGTCACGTCGTCCGTCCGGGCTGGTCCCCCGTGTCAGCCGTCGCCTCGAGGAACCCGAAGAACCGAAGAACCCGAAGAAGAGGAAGGGGCTCGCCCCATGACTGTCCCCGCAGCCCCCGGGCTGCCCTATCAGCGCGCCCGGCTCACCCTCGCGCTGCTGGCGTTCGCGCAGTTCATCGTCGCCGTCGACTACAACATCGTTTATGTCGCGCTGCCCGACATCGGCGTCGAGCTCGGCTTCACCTCGCAGTCGATACAGTGGGTGGTCAGCGCCTACGCCGTCGCCTTCGGTGGCCTGCTGCTGCTCGGCGGACGTGCCTCCGACCGGCTCGGGGCGCGCCGCGTCTTCAGCGTCGCGCTTCTCGTATACGGCCTGTCGTCCCTGGCCGGCGGGCTGGCGTCGACACCCGGCGTGCTCGTCACCGCGCGGACGGTGCAGGGAATCGGCGGCGCGCTGCTGTTCCCGGCGATCCTCAAGCTCATCAACACCATCTACGAGGAGGGAACCGAACGCACCCAGGCCCTGGCGGTGTGGAGCGTGGCGGCCAGCGGCGGGCTCGCCGCCGGGGCCCTGCTCGGCGGGCTGCTCACCGACTGGTTCGGCTGGGAGTCGGTCTTCTTCGTCAACGTCCCGCTCACGGCCGTGGCCCTGCTGGGCGTCTCGCGCCTGCTGCCCGCGGACCCGCCGCGGGCGCACGGYCTGAAGGGCTTCGACCTGCCCGGCGCGCTGATCGCCACCGCCGGTGTGGCGCTTGTCGTCTTCGGCCTGGCCTCCGGCTCGGAGGTCGGCTGGACGGCCGCCCGCACCACCTCCTCGATCATCGTCGGGGCGGTCCTGCTGGCCGGGTTCGTCCTGGTCGAACTGCGTACCCGGGATCCGCTGGCCCCGCCGCGACTGTTCCGGCAGCGCACGCTGGTGATCGCGATGCTCGCGGTGCTGCTGCTCGTCGGCAGCCTTGCCGGCGAGTACTACCTGTTCACGACATACCTGCAGAACGTGCTTGACTTCAGCCCGCTCCAGGCCGGGCTGGCGTTCCTCCCGCTCACCGTGATCTCGATGGTGGGCGGCGCGGCGGCCGTCACCCTGCTCACCCGCTACGGGCTGCGCACCACGATGGCCGCGGGCCTGTTCGTCGGCGGCGTCGGCATCGCGGCCGTCACCGCCGGGGTGTCGGTGGACGGCTCGTACCCGGCCCTGCTGCCCGGCCTGGTGCTGTGGGGCATCGGCGGTGGGGTCGCCTTCACCGCGGTGTTCGTCGCCGCGTCCGCCGGGGTGGCACCGGCCGAGCAGGGCGTCGCCAACGCCCTGGCCTCGACCTTCCAGCAGATCGGCACCGCGCTGGGGCTGGCCGTGATCGTCGCGGTCGTGACGGCCCGTCCGCACGGGCCGGCATCGCTGGACGCCACCGCGACCGGGGTCGTGGACGCGCTGCGGGTGGGTGGCTGGGTGTCGGCCGCCATCTGCGCCGCCGGGACCGTGGTGGCTCTCGCGCTGGCCCGCACGCCCCGGCCGGCCGGGCAGCCGGCCGCGCAACCGGCCGGGCAGCCGGCCGCGCAACCGGCCGGGCAGCCGGCATCCGCCCCGGGCGAGCCGGCCGACCCCCAGCACCAGCCCGTGTGACACCAACCCACACAAGGTGACGGGGCCGCGACCGGACCTGTCCCAGCTGTCGTCCCCGCGGGCCCTCCTGGGCTGGCCCGCGGGGACGGCTTCGTTTTTCCGCCCGGTTCTCCCGCCCCGGCCCTGGCCGCTGGCCGGCCCGCCGGTGGCGCCGCTCGGCGGTCGATGGTCGATGGTCGGCGGTCGCTGCCTGGCAGTCGGGACGGTGTGGCAGTCGGGACGGTGTGTTCACCGGCCCCGTGCCCCTTCCCCCGCCTGGCCGGGCTGTCGCCGAGATGACGGGACAGCGGGTATCGAGATACCGGTACGGCCGCCGATATCCCCGGTACGGTTTCCTGGAGCCTCGTTCTTTCCGTGGCCTTGTTCTTCCCGGAGCGCCGTTCTTTTCCGGGACAGCTCCGGCCTGTCCGGTACGGCCGCCCGGGCCGCCGCGTGAGCGGTGTTCCGTGGGCGGGAGGGCCACCTGGGCGGGAGCGTCACCTGTGGTACTCCCGCCACCGGTACCCGGCGCGCCCGGCACGCCGCGTATCTGTGCGGCCACGGGGCAGTCCGGCCGGTGGGTATTCCGGTACCGGTATTCCGGCGGCGGTCATCGGGCCGGCGTCACCAGGGCCGGTAACACCGGGTCAGCATCCGTGTTCTGCTGGACGCAGCTAACACGCGCCGGATTTGAAGTCAACCCGAGCCGACCCCTACTGGCACCCCGATATTCATCCGAATACCAACTATCGAAACCGCCGCCTGCCAGGACGGCGGATGTCGGGCACGCCTATATGGCGAGCATCACATCGACCTTTTTCGCCGGTCGGGTTTGGGCTCGGCTAATGTCCCCGGCATGAGGTCGCGGGGGCATCGTCACAGCAGTCGGGGCATGGCTGTTCTGACGTCGCGTCTGACGTCGCGGCGTCACATCGACCTGTTGCGCGTCTCCAGCGCCACCTGTTCACACTGACCCGTACGCGGTCGTCTTTTTCGTTCGGCCACGCGGCTCGGTGCCGCCGCCGGCCCGGTGGCCACCTCGTTTTCCGGCGAAGTCGTCGTCCCAGCACGAAGTCATCGTCCCGGTAAATGCCCCGCGTGCGCCGTAACCGGCCCGCCGCGCGGAATGCCAGCCGTCCCGCCGCATTCTCTCCCGCCCAGAACATCGGAGTGGCTCCATGCGTTTTGTCAGGCCCACGTACGCCCTCACCGGCGTCACCGTCGCCGCGGCGCTCGTGCTGGGCGCCTGCGGGTCGTCCGGCGGGGGATCGTCCAGTCCCGGTGAGGCCGTGCCCAGCGCCGGCGGTTCGGTGACCTACGCCATCGACACCGAGCCGGTCTGCTACAACGTCCACGTCAGCCAGCAGGACATCACCGCCGAGGTCCAGCGCAACGTCGTCGACTCGCTGCTCTTCTTCGACGCCGACCAGAAGATCCACCCCTGGCTGGCCACCTCCTGGGAGACCTCCAGCGACTTCAGGACCTTCACCTTCAAGCTCCGCGACGACGTGACGTTCACCGACGGCACACCCTTCGACGCGAACGCGGTGAAGGCCAACTTCGACCACATAGCCGACCCGAAGACGAAGTCGCGGTACGCCTCGACGCTCATCAAGACCTACACCGGCACCGAGGTCGTCGACCCGCACACCGTAAGGATCAGCTTCTCCGCCCCGTCGGCGCCGTTCCTGCAGGCGGCGAGTACCCCCTACCTCGGTTTCTATTCACCGAAGACGTTGCAGGAAAATGCGGACAAACTGTGCACGGAGGGTCCGGCCCAGGTCGGTACCGGGCCGTTCACCGTGGCCGAGTACACCAAGGGGCAGAGCGTCAAGTTCGTCCGTAACCCTAACTACAGGTGGGCACCCGACGGCGCCGCGAACAAGGGGGCGGCCTACCTGGACGCGCTGACCATCCGCGTCCTGCCGGAGGACTCCACCAGGGTGGGTGTGCTCACCAGCGGACAGGTYGACGGCGCCCGCGCGATCCCGCCGGCCAACGTCGCCACCGTCGAGGCGAACAAGGAGCTGGGCACGGTGCGCCTGCAGGCCGCCGGCGGCACCTATCAGATCTACCTCAACGTGACCCGGGAGCCCCTGACCGACCAGCGGGTGCGTACCGCGATCCAGCGCGGCATCGACCTCGGCAAGGACGTCCAGGCCGTGTACTTCGGCCAGTACCAGCGGGCCTGGGGCCCGTTGGCGCCCAGCACCCCGTCCTATGACAAGTCGCTGGAGAACACCTGGCCGTTCGACCAGGCACTGTCCAACCGGCTGCTCGACGAGGCGGGCTGGACCGGGCGGGACGCCGAGGGCTACCGCACCAAGGACGGCAGGCGGCTGGCCGTCGTCTGGCCGCTCATGCCCGCCGAGTACATCAAGGACCAGCGGCAGGTCCTCGGCCAGGCGATCCAGGCCGACCTGAAGAAGATCGGTATCGACCTCCAGCGTCCGACCTTCGACATCGGCACCTTCGTCACCAAGGGCTACGCGGGCGAGTTCGACATCCTGGACTCCAGCTGGGCGCGGCCCGAGCCCGACATCCTGCGGCTGTTCTTCAACAGCACCAGCTCGGCGGCCACCGGTGGCCAGAACGCCTCGTTCATCAGCGACCCGCAGCTGGACGAGTGGACCAACGCCGGTGCCGCCACGCTCGACACCAAGATTCGTGACGACGTCTACGGCAAGACCCAGAAGCGGGTCATCGACCTTGCCGCGTCGGTCCCGGTCTACGTCCCCACCACGGTCGTCGGGGTCTCCAGGCAGCTGCACGGGGTGACCTTCGACGCGAGCTCGTGGCCGCTGTTCCACGGCGTCTGGACCGACAAGAAGTGACGGACGAGAAGTGACGGACGCGGGGCCGGTCGGGACACTCCCGGCCAGCGCGGGCCCGGCCGGGGGTGACCCGGCCGGGCAGGCCCTGGCCGGGCGGCGCCTGGCCAGGGGACGCCTGGTCAGAGGGCGCCTGGTCAAGGGGAGCCTGGTCAGAGGGATAGCGGTACGGCTCGCGGCGGCGCTGGCGGTGCTGTTCGGGGCGGCGACGCTCGCCTTCGCGGCGCTGCAGCTCGTCCCGGGCGACCCGGTGACGGTGCTGCTCGGGCCGTCCACCACCGCCTCCGCCGAGGTGCGGGCGCAGATCCGCGAGGACTTCGGGTTCGACCGGCCCGTCGTGGTGCAGTACGCCTCCTACCTCGGCCATCTGCTGCGGGGGGACCTCGGTGAGTCCTACCAGCTCCAGCGTCCCGTGGCCGAGCTGATCGACAGTCAGCTCTGGCCGACCGTCCAGCTCGCCCTGGCAGCGGCCGTGCTGGCCGTCGTCGTCGCGGTGCTCTCCGCGGTGACGACGGCCGGGCGGCCGCTGCCGCGCGCRCTGGCCTCCGCCTGGGAACTGCTGGCGGTGTCCACGCCGTCGTACTGGCTCGGCATCGTCCTGCTCACGTTCTTCTCGTTCCGGCTGACGATCTTCCCGGTCGCCGGGGCGGAGGGCTTCGCCTCCCTGGTCCTGCCCGCGATCACCCTGGCGCTGCCGGTCGCCGGAGTGCTCGCGCAGGTGCTGCGCGAAGGCCTGGAGACGGCGCTGGCCCAGCCGTTCGTGGTCACCGCCCGGGCCCGCGGGCTGACCCGCACGGCGGTGCGCTTCCGGCACGCGCTGCGCCACGCGGCGGTGTCGCTGGTGACGCTGACCGGCTGGCTGACCGGCACGCTGCTCGGCGGCGCAGTGCTGGTCGAGGTCGTCTTCGCCCGTCCCGGCATCGGGACGCTGACCCTGCAGGCGGTGTCGAACAAGGACATGCCGGTGGTGATCGGTGTCGTGTTGATCTCCGCCTCCGTCTTCGTGCTGATCTCGACCGTGGTGGACCTCGCCTACCTCGCCATCGACCCGCGACTGAGGAAGGGGTGAACCGACGGTGACCACCACCCAGCCCGGCCTGCTCACCGGTCCGGCCCCGGCCCTGACCGCGGCCGGTCGGGCCGCCAACCGGTCGCGGCGGCGCAGACGGCTCTCGCGCGTCGGCGTCGCCCTGGCCGGGGCGCTGCTCGTCCTGCTCGCGCTGGTCGCGATCGCCCCGGGCCTGTTCACCGGCCGGGCCCCGAACGAGACCGACCTCGCCCAGACGATGGCCTCACCCAGCGGCGCGCACTGGTTCGGCACCGACCAGCTCGGCCGGGACGTCTTCGCCCGGGTGCTGCACGGCGCCCGCACCTCGCTGCTGGTCGGCGTCGGCTCCACGGCGTTCGCGCTGCTCGGCGGCACGGTGCTGGGGCTGGCYGCGGCACTGTCCGGCCGGGTGGGCGACCAGGTGCTGATGCGGTTCGCCGACGTCCTGCTGTCGCTGCCGTCCCTGCTGCTGGCCCTGCTGGCGGTGACGGTGCTCGGCACGGGGACGGTGAACGTCATGCTCGCGGTCGCGATCGCCTTCGTGCCCGGCTACGCCCGGATCGTGCGGGCGGAGGCGCTGGTGGTCCGCCGCTCCGGGTATGTCGAGGCGGCGGTCGGGCTCGGGTTGCCCCGGCCGGTGCTCGTCGCCCGCCACGTCCTGCCGAACGCCCTCGGCCCGCTGCTGGTCCTCGGCGCCGTCGGCTTCGGCACGTCGGTGATCTACGCGTCCGGGCTGAGCTTCCTCGGCCTGGGCGCCGGGCCGCCGTCACCGGAATGGGGCGCGATGCTCTCCGAAGGCCGTTCCTTCCTGGCGACCGCGTGGTGGATCGGGGTGTTCCCCGGCCTCGCGATCACCGTGACGGTGGTCGCGGTCAACATCGTCGGCCGGTTCGCCCAGCGGCGCTTCGCGGGGAGGACGTCGTGACCGGCCCGGCGGGCGACATCAGCCCGGCGGACAGTACCAGCCTGGCAGGCAAGGAGGGCAAAGAGGGTAAGGAACGCAAAACGAATAAGGCAGATAAGACGGACAGGGTGGGCAGGGTGGATTCGGCGCTGGCGGAGCCCCTGCTGGTCGTGGACGGGCTCGACGTCACCTTCACCACCGGCGGCGCGGCGGTGCACGCCGTCCGCGACGTCTCGTTCACCCTGGACGCGGGCCGCTGCCTGGCGCTGGTGGGGGAGTCCGGCTCGGGCAAGAGCGTCACCGCGCGCACCCTCGTCGGCCTCACCGGTGAGAACGCCGTCCTCGGCGCGCGCCGGCTGCGCTTCGCCGGGGAGGACCTGGCCGCGTTCACCGAGGCGCGGTGGCGGGCCGTGCGCGGCCGGCGGATCGGCCTGGTGCTCCAGGACGCGCTGGTGTCGCTGGACCCGCTGCGCACGGTCGGCGCCGAGATCGCGGAGGCGCTGCGCACCCACCGGGTCGTTCCCCGTGCCGAGATCGACGCCCGGGTGCTGAAGCTGCTCGACGACGTCGGCGTGCCCGAGCCGGCCCGGCGCGCCCGGCAGTACCCCCACCAGCTCTCCGGCGGGCTGCGCCAGCGGGCGCTCATCGCCTCGGCGATAGCCGCCGGCCCCGCCCTGGTGCTGGCCGACGAGCCGACCACGGCGCTGGACGTGACGGTGCAGGCGCAGGTGCTCGACCTGCTGCGGCAACACAAGATCGACGGCGCCGCACTGCTGCTGATCAGTCACGACCTCGCCGTCGTCGGCGGGCTCGCCGACGACATCGCGGTGATGTACGCCGGTCGCATCGTCGAACACGGCCCGGCCGAACAGATCCTCGGTGACCCCCGCCATCCCTACACCCGGGCGCTGCTCGACGCCGTGCCCGTCACCCATACCAAGGGCACCCGGCTCGCTCCCGCCGCCTCCCGCGGCCCGCTGCCGGGGCCGGCGGGATGCCCGTACGCGGACCRCTGCCCGCGGGCGGACGACCGCTGCCGCGAACGCCTGCCGGCCCGTGCCGTGCCCGCGGGCGCGCACCACCGGCACGACGCGCTGTGCTGGCACCCGTTCGAGGCGCTGTCCGTCGAGGGGCTGGCGGCCGAGGTGCCGCCGGCCAGGGCCCTGTCCGTCGAGGTGCCGCCGTTCGGCGCACCGTCCCCGGGGCCGGCAACGGACGCCACGGCAACGGTGGAGGCCTGGGCGAACACTTCTGGTACGGAGGGCGCCGCTGCCACTTCCGGTACGGCCGGTGCCGCCGGCGTCGTCCCCACTGCCGCTCTCGGTCCCGCGGTCGCGTCACCCCGGCCGGCGGCCCCGGGTGACGCGACCGGGGTGGGCATCCCGCCCAGGGCGCGGGTGGGCGCGGCAGCCACCGGCGAGGCGCTGCTGGAGGTCGAGGGCGTCTCCAGGCGTTTTCGCTCCCCGGACGGCACTTGGCGGGACGCCGTACGGGACGTGTCGTTGCGGCTGCATGCCGGCGAGACGCTGGGTGTCGTCGGCGAGTCCGGCTCGGGGAAGACGACCGTGGCCCGTATCGTCCTCGGCCAGCTTGAGCCGGACAGCGGGACGGTCCACTTCGCCGGGCAGCCGTGGAGCGGGCTGCGAGAGCGTGCCCGCCGCGCCCGCCGCCGCCGCATTCAGGCGATCTATCAGGATCCGCTGGGCTCGTTCGATCCCCGCTACCGCGTCGAGCGCATCATCGGCGAGGCGGTAGCCATTGGTGGCGTCCCGAGGGACGCCGATCCAGCCATTGGTGGCGTCCCGAGGGACGCCGATCCAGCTATCGGTGGCGTCCCCACCAGGGACGCCGATCCGGCCAGAGCCAGCGCCCCGAGGGGCGCGGCCCGCCGAGCCCGGGTCGTGGAACTGCTCGACCAGGTCGGGCTGCCCGCGGACGTGCTGCGCCGCCGCCCGCTGGAGCTCTCGGGCGGGCAGCGGCAGCGGGTGGCGATCGCTCGCGCGCTGGCCCCCGGGCCCGACCTGATCGTCTGCGACGAGCCGGTGTCCGCCCTCGACGTGTCGATCCAGGCGCAGATCCTCGACCTGCTCGCCGGGCTGCAGCACGACCTGGGGGTCGCGCTGCTGTTCATCTCCCACGACCTGGGGGTCATCCACCACGCCAGCGACCGGATCATCGTGATGAAGGACGGTCAGGTGCTGGAGACCGGTGACGTCGCCACGGTGTTCGCCCGGCCCGCGCACGCCTACACCAGGCAGCTGCTGGCCGCCGTGCCACGACCGGTCGGCGGGCGCGCCGCGCCGCCCGGCCCAGCGGACGCCGGGCCCACCCCGGGCGCGGCGCCGGCCGCGGGCAGCCTGAGCGTGGTGTCATGATGACGGCCGTCCGGCGGTACCCGGCGCGGCGATGTCCGGCCTGTCGATGTCCGGACCGGCGCTGTCGAGGGTGTTGTCGGCCCTGGCGCCCGTGCTCTCCGCAGAGATGTCCCGACAGGTGTATCTCGAGGTAGGGGAGCAAAACCACTATCTTGGTGATAATAGTTGGAAAGTTTGAGGACCATCGGACGACATCAGCAACGGTGATCAGTGGTCAGCGACGAGCGCAGTCGCTCGCGTGCCAAGTCGGCGCAGCCGGAGGAAACGCAGCACCATGGGTACCGCAGCTCTGTCCGCCATCATGCCGCGATGGCCGGACGCGCACTCCACCGAGTCCGTTCCCGCCCTGGTGGAACGGGACGACGCCCTGCGATGCCTGGATGCGCTGTTTGCGGAGTGTGCCGCCTCCCGGGGCGCGACGGTCGTCATCGCCGGGGGAGCGGGTAGCGGGAAGACGGCGCTGCTGCACACCTTCATGGCGCGGGCCGCGCGGGCGGGCGCGACCGTGCTGGAGGCCTTCGGATCGTGCGTGGAGCGTGATCTCCCGCTCGGGGTCCTGCGCCAGCTCTCCCGCGGCGGCCTACGGGCCGGCCTGCCGGACGGCACCGGCACGCCCGCCGGCCTCGCCGAGCCCGCTGAGCCCGCCGGCCCCGCCGCACGCGGCCTGTTGCCCGACACGGCCTTTGCCGTGCCACCCGGCCTGCCCGACGGCCCGGCCGGGGATGCCACCCCCGCCAACCACCCGTCCCCCCACCTGTTGCAGGACCTGTGGGCCGCGTTGCAAACGCTCTCCGAGCGCGCCCCGGTGGTGCTCGCCGTCGACGACACCCACCTCGTCGACACGGCCTCGCTGCGCGGGCTGATCTACCTGGGCCGGCGGCTGGGCTCCCAGCGGGTGCTGCTGATCGCCACCGAGCTGGCGGACCCGGCCGGGGACCGGCTGCGCAACACCTGGCAGACCGACCTGCTGCGCCAGCCGCGGTGCCACCGGCTGCGGGTCGGCGCGCTGTCGGTGCGCGGGGTGGCCGAGGTACTCACCCCGCGGCTGGGTGCCACCGCCGCGGGTGTGGCTGCACCGGGCTGGTGGGAGCTCACCGGCGGTAACCCGCTCCTGCTGCGGGCGCTGCTCGAGGATCTGCCGGCCACCTCCGCCCCGACGCCGGTGCCGGCGGGGCAGCCGGCCCGACCGGCCCCCGGTGAGGCGTTCGGCAAGGCGGTGCTGACCTGCCTGCGCCGCGGCGGCGAGCCATTGCTGCGGGTGGCCCGGGGGCTTGCGGTGCTGGAGGAGGCCGGTTCGGCAGACCTGCTCCCACGGCTGCTCGACGCCGACCCGGCCGGCACCTATCCGACCGGTACCCGTCCGACCGGCGCCCGTCCGACCGGCACCGACCCGACCGGCACTTATCCGACCGGCGCCCGTCCGACCGGCACCGACCCGACGGTGGCCGGCCCGATTCCCACCCGCGTCCTCGACACCCTTGAGGACGCCGGTGTGCTACGCGCCGGCCGTTTCCGGCATGCCGCGGCGCGCGCCGCCGTCCTGGCCGACCTGGACGGCCCGGCCCACACGACGCTGCACCGCCGTGCCGCCGCGCTGTTGTACAGCAGCGGCGCCCCGGCGGAGGATGTCGCGGTCCACCTCGTCGCGGCGGAGCACGCCGGTGAGTCCTGGGGGCTCGACGTCCTGTGCCGGGCGGCCGTGACCGCCCTCGGCCGCGACGAGGCGGGGCGTGCCCTGGAGTGCCTGCGGCTGGCCGGCCTGGCCTGCCAGGACGACGACCAGCGCGCGACGGTCGCGCTGCTGCGGGCCCGCGTCGAGTGGCGGATCAACCCCGGGGCGGCGTTGCGGCACGTGGAGCCGCTGGTCCCGGCACTGCTCACCGGGGAACTGCCGGACCAGCACGCCATCCCACTGGTCAGGCTCCTGCTGTGGCACGGCCGTGAGGACGACGCGACCGCGGGCCTGCGTCAGATGGAGGCACGGCGCGACCGGCTCGACGCGCAGTCGCTGGCCGGCCTCGACCTCATCCGCGAGTACCTGCAGGCGAACCATCCGCCGCTGTCTGCCAGGGTCGCTTCGTTCGACGGCGCGGACGGCTGGTGCCCGAAGACGGCCGAGCCGAGCGTGGCCACAACCGTCACCGACGGCCCCCAGCTGCCGTCCGTGACGACGCTGACCGACGTCCTGCGCGCCGGCTCCAACCAGGACACGGTCCGTACCGCCGAGTGGGTGCTGCAGGCCACCCCTCTCGACGACATGACCCTGGGCTCGCTGGAGTGGGCGCTGCTCGTGCTGGTCTACGCCGAACGTGCCGACATCGCCGCGCCCTGGTGCGACCAGTTCCTGCGCGATGCCGCGCTGCGGCGGGCGCCGACGTGGCAGGCGATGCTCTCGGGCATCCGCGCGGAGATCGCGGTGCACCAGGGCGACGCGCCGGCGGCGCAGCGTCACGCCCGGGAGGCGCTGACGCTCATCCCCGCGTGGACGTGGGGGGTCGGCGTCGGCCGGCCGCTGTCGGCGTTGATCATGGCCTCGACGGTCACCGGCTGCAACCTCGTCGACCAGGCCCGCGACCAGTCCTGCGATCACTCCCATGATCAGGCCGGCGACCACATCGCCGACCAGGTCGCCGCGCCGATCCCGGACGCGATGTTCCAGACCCGTTTCGGCCTGCAGTACCTCTACGCGCGTGGCCAGCAACGACTGGCGTCCGGACGGCTGCACGCCGCGCTCGACGACCTGCTGACCTGCGGGCGTCTGATGACCGCCTGGGAGATCGACCTGCCGTCGTTCGTGCCGTGGCGGGTCGAGGCGGCGCTCACCCTGGCGCGCCTGGGCCGGGCCGCCGAGGGCCGGGCGCTCGCCGAGGAGCATCTGACCCGTCCCGGCGGCGCCCGGATGCGCGGGATGGGGCTGCGCGCGCTGGCCGCCACCCTGGAGCCCCGGGAACGCCCCGCGGTGCTGCTGACAGCCGTCGACATCCTCCAGGAACGCGGTGACCGGCTGCAACTGGCCTATGCGCTGGCGGATCTCAGTGACGCCCACCGGCGCGCCGGCGAGCTGACCAAGGCCCGAATGATCACCCGTCGGGCCGTGCAGCTCGCGCAGGAGTGCGGCGCCGAGCCGCTGCGGCTGCGGCTGACCGACCGCGGCGGGGAGGACGCCTCCGGTTACGGCGGGGCCGTCGCGACGCTGTCGGCCGCCGAACTGCAGGTCGCGATGCTCGCCGCCTCCGGCCGGACGAACCGTGAGATCGCCAAGAAGCTCTACATCACGGTCAGCACCGTCGAGCAGCACCTCACCCGCGCCTACCGCAAGCTGCGGGTCAGCGGGCGCGCGGACCTCCCGGTGATCCTGCACGTCTGAGCCGGGTAAACCCGAGCTGGGCGGGCGCGGAGCGGGCCCGGAGCGGGTTTACCCGGCCGGGCGGGGGCAGAGCCAGGCACAGGACGACCCGTTACGACGCCGGATTCACCCCGACGCTCCGCGCCCACCGCCGGGAGAGGGCCGCCGGGAGAGGGCTGCCAGGAGGCGAGCACGACCAGGCCGATCGTGCCACCGGCCCCGCCTCGACAGCCGGGAACCAGATCCCCGGGACAAACCGGCCGAAGCCGGCGAAAGCGTGAACGGACCGCACTGCCCTGGTAGCCGGCTGGTGGCCGTCCGATGGCCGGCAGCCCGGGGCGGGGGCCGGATGGACCGCTGGAGACGGGCCGGGACGCACCGCCAGGGCCGGAAGAAGGAACTGCCGACGGCCAGAAGAAGGAGTAGCCTCGGCAAGACGCCCCGATTTTCGGGCGAAGAGCCTAGCCGAGCGCACACGCTTGCGCCACGTCGATGTTCCCGTCACTACCCTCGGCCGGGAATGGTGGCTGGCGCCCCGGTCGGGTTCTTCGATGGACCCACTACGGCCGGCTCGCGGGTGCCGCAGCAGGCAGACGCCCCGCGGTGTCCGTAGCTTCGACGCAAAGGACACTATGACTATCGGTAGCATATTTGTTACTTATTGTAGTTCGCGCGTGTCTGTGCCGGCCCGCGACGCCGCAAGCCCGGCAGCCCCATCCGTGTCAGCCGCGCGGCGGGGGGAGGTTCAGGACGCTCGAATCCACCATATTCCGTTAATACCGGAGGCGTCACGGTGACCGCGCGGCCACACATCGGCCGGGGCCGGGGCCCGGGCGCCATGGTTCCAGTGGACGCCGTGGCTCCGGTGGACACGGTGCTCTCGGCAGACACCATGGACACGGTGGATGCTGCCAGGGACAACCCGGACGGTGCCAACCCGGACGGCGTCGACCTGCGTGCCGTCGGCCCGCACACCGCCGGCTCGGACGGTCTCTGCCCGAGCAGCGCCGCTCTGGCCGGCGTTCGCCAGAGCAGCGCAGGGCTGGACGGCACCGCTCTGGATACCGGTCTGGACACTGGCCTGAACGGCATCGGCGTGGACGGTACCGGCGGCGCGGACGGCCGGATGTTCGCCACCCGAGGCGTGATGGGACGGCTGGCAGCGGCCACGGACTGGGCCGGCACCGCGCTCGGCCCGGCCGAGGAGTGGAACTCCACCCTGCGGATGGCAGTGAGCATCTGCCTGGACTCGGYCTTTCCCGAGGCGCTCCTGTGGGGGCMCGAGCTCATCATGATCTACAATGACGCCTACCTGYCGATCCTCGGCCACAAACATCCACGCTCCCTGGGCCGGCCGTTCCGGCAGGTCTGGCCGGAGACCTGGGAGATCATGGGTCCGGCGCTCGAGCGGGTGCTCGCCGGCGGCGCCGCCGTCAGCACGGACGACCAGCTCCTCCTGCTCGACCGCCGCGGATATCAGGAGGAGTGCCACTTCACTCTCTCCCTGAGCCCGGTCCGGGACGTCATGGGCGACGGCGGCGTGGCCGCTGTCATGGCGACGGGGCGGGAGACGACCCGCCAGGTGTTCGCCACCCGGCGGCTTGCCTGCCTGCGCGAGCTCGCCACCGCCACCGCGGACTCGTACGACCCGTGGGAGGTGTGCACCCGCGTCATCGAGGTGCTCGGCCGGTATCCCGCGGACGTCTCCTACAGCGTCCTGCTGATGCGCGACCCGGACGCGCAGCAGCCGGTGCTGCGGCCGGCGGCGTCCTGCGGCCTGGCCGGTGACCCGCGGGACATCGACCGTCTCGGCGCGCTCGGTGCCGAGGCCCCCCTCCCCGAGCTGGCCGACGCGCTGTTCTCCGGCCAGGCGCGTCCTGTCCGGGGACTGCCCGGCCGGTTCCCGATCCGGCTGGCCAGCGGCTGCCGGCCACCGGCCTCGGCGATCGCCGCGCCGCTCGCCGAGGGCTGCGACGGGCTGGCCATCGGCCTGCTGCTCGTCGGGGTCAACGACCGGCTCGCCCCCGACGACGACTACCGTGACTTCGTCGAGCTGCTGGCCGGTCAGATCTCGACCGCGGTGGTGGTCGCGCGGGCCGGTGAGGTGGAGCGGGCCCGCGCCGCCGACGCTCGCTACCGGGCCCTGCACGACGGGCTGACCGGGCTGCCCAACCGCACCGCCCTGCTCGACCGGCTCCACCAGGCGCTCACCGGCGCCCGGGGCGACCGGCCGCGTCGGGTCGCCGTCCTGTTCGTCGACCTCGACGGCTTCAAGACGGTGAACGACTCGCTGGGTCATCATGCCGGTGACGACCTGCTCCGCGAGGTGGCGGGGCGGCTGCGCCGGGCCGTCCGCCCCGGCGACACCGTCGCCCGGTTCTCCGGCGACGAGTTCGCCATCCTGTGTGAGGACATCACGTCCGCGTCCTGCGTCGAGGYGGTCGCCGAACGCCTCGTCAGCACGCTGGCCATCCCCAGGACGGCATGTGAGCGGACCATCACCGTGACTGCCAGCGTCGGCATCGCCGTCTCCGGCCCGGAGCTGTCCGACCCCGAGGACATCCTGCGCGCTGCGGACATCGCCATGTACGCCGCCAAACGGCAGGGCCGCAGCTGCCACATGGTTTTCGACGAGACCATGCGGGCCCGGGCCCGGCGCCGCATGCGGACCGGGAACGACCTGCGCCGTGCGCTCGTCACCGACGAGTTGCGGCTGTTCTACCAGCCGGTGGTGAACATGGCCGGCGAGCTCACCGGCGTGGAGGCCCTGCTGAGGTGGCAGCATCCCGAACGCGGCCTGCTCGAGCCCGACGCGTTCCTGGCCGTGGCGGAGGAGACCGGGCTGATCGTTCCGCTCGGCCGCCGCGTCCTGGAGATGGCCTGCCGGACGGCCGGCAGGTGGGCGCCGAAGCTGCCGGCCGGTGTGGCGCCGCGGATCGCCGTCGACGTCTCGGCCTGTCAGCTCGCCGATCCCCGTTTCCTGTCCGAGATCATCGCGCTGCTGGAGGCCACCAACGCCGACGACCGCTACGAGCTCGGCCTGGAGATCACCGAGAGCGCCTTCGCCGACGACRTCCCCGCCGTCACCGCCGCTCTGCGCGACCTGTGCGCCCGCGGGGTCAGCCTGTACGTCGACGACTTCGGTGCCGGCTACTCGTCACTGAGCTGCCTGCACCGCGCACCCCTCGACGGCCTCAAGATCGACAAAAGGTGTGTCGCGCGGATGACCGAGGACCCCGCCGAGCACGCCGTCGTCGCCGCCGTCATCGGCCTCGCGCACACCCTCGGCCTCACCGCCGTCGCCAACGGCGTGGAAACACCCGAACAGCTCGCCGCGCTCCAGACGCTGCGCTGCGACCTCGTCCAGGGCCGTCTCCTCGCCAGCCCGCAACCCGACCTGCCGGCCCCCCTCGACTGGCAGCCCATCGCCATCGAACGCTGCTGACCCGAAATCCCGCCTCTGAACAAACAACACACCGTCGTGTGAATGCTGCTACCAATCGGTGAAACCCGGTTGGCACGCCTGTCTGATTCGTCCCGCCGCGCGACCCCACGCGTGTCCCGAACACCGTCGGGAGGTGGGCGAACGCGGGCGTGAACGGCGCGGTGGCGTGGTTTTTCGCCCTCCTGCGGCCCGGGTCCGCCACATTACTGCTCCAGCCGTGGCAACAGCCATCGGGAGCGGTGGGTACGGTGTCGACATCCTTGACACCGCCGCCGGTCGGGCGGCGTTCAGAAATACGGTGACGGGTCGAAGGGCGGCGTCGGCCCGAGGATTTGTCTGCCCGAGGATTCAGGCACCGGGGCTGGTCGAGTGCGGCAGTCGGGCCTTCGTCGGCGGCACTGCGCCGGGAGGCTGCCGGGACGGCTGGGAGCACGCTGGCCCGGAGTGGCTGTCCCGCGTCCACACGCCCCTGATCATTCGACCATCAACTCGCCGGGCCGGCCTTTTTCCCGAGTTGCAGACAACACCACGGAAAAGAAGTCGTTGTTGTGGCCTGCGCCGGCAACAGGCACCACCCCGAACCAAGGAATCATCCCGAACCAAGGAATCATCCCGAACCGGGATCCTCGTCGTGAGGGATCATATCACCCGATGTCATCACTTGTAGCGCCTGTCCCGCCGGGTTCGAGCTCGGCGTATCGGGCCGGAAGCGCTGTTCGAGGAGTGCCCCGGCACGAAGCCGGGCCGGCTGCGCCCCGGGCGTTCGTGCGTGTTGTCGTCTCGCTAATCTAGTCCTGATCATGTCAGGGTGAAGATGATACTGAAAATACGCTGAAGGAGAGAGCGGCCGGCGAGGAATCAGGGGCCGGTCGAAAATTCCTCTCCTGATCATGGACGGCGCGCGTCGTCGCAGGTTGCAGCATTGATCATATTTTCTTTCGGGATTTCTTGTCAGTCGTCCGCGTGATCTGTGTCGGATAGCCGACTGACGGGTTGTCACGCTCCGTCGAAGTATTAATAATCGGTGCACCAATGGTAGTAGTTTCGATAATGGTGGTTCCGTTACGGGTCGGCGCCGCCGTCCGTCGTCCATGCCGTTTGGCYGGTGTCCTCCTGGCCCGGTTCATCCTGGCCCGGCGTCCTCGGCGGGGCGAGAGCGAACCCCGGCTCCCACCGCATACGCGCGAGCGTCCGGACGGGAAAGGAGAACGATCATGACGGCAGGACTGGTGCGTCCCGTGACCACGACCAGCCTGCGCTCGATGGTCGGAACACCTGTCGGGCTGACCGGCGCGGCCGGGTACGCCAGGRCCGGCAGCTGGGCGGTCGAATTCTCCGGGCCGTTCCACGGGGCCGGTGTCGGAGAACGGGATGCCGTCACCGCCGCGAACAGCCGGGACTGAACATACGTGATCCACCTGTCCGGCCTCTCCTGGCAGAGGCCCTTTTATCATTTCGGGTCCGGTGTTACCGAGCTCATGGCAGCCACGTGTCATGTGCCGTCCGGGGAAAAGAAGTTCGAGCTGATGGCGTTGATCCAGGAAGTTGTTCCGGGAACCGGTCGAGGGCGCCAGGCCGGGCTGGCCGGGCCCACCGTTGGGGAAATGGCATGCCGGCACGTGCGGCGGCCGAGCAACCAGGTGTTCCGCGGCCGACCGTGTTCCGGTGACCGGTACCTTACGGTGTACCCGGGGTCACGCCCGGAGCGGCGCGGCAAACCCCTTTGCCACGCTGGGAGCCGAACGGGGGAGGTTGTTGGTGGTGTTTGCTCCGGCATCGCACGGAGATGCCATGATGTTCATTGACGAGATCGCTGTCCGGTGCGCCGGCCAGCAGCCTCGCACCGACCTGGGTAGTTTGCCCACCCGCGGCGCTCGGGACATGGAGAAATGGCTGGTCAGATATCCGGCCGTCACCTCCAATTTCACTCTGTCCGGTAGTTTCCTGGCAGGTTTGGTCGAGCGCCGCCCCGCCGTCACCGCTAAACAGGAAGCCCCGAACCGCTCTCAGCCACGTACGCTGTTCCGGCGATATGAAAAACGGCTGTGCAAGGATTTTCGGAACTCTGGGCCAGGTGATACGGAACATGTTTCGTCGTGGGCCGACACGCTGTTGCGAGCCTTGTTGGGACGATGCTGAAAAATGTTCGCCCTACGTGTGTCGGGGCCGGGGTCACGAGTMACTGACGTGAGCTGTCCGGACGGGATTTCCATGACGGTGGAGGTGTCGTACCAGGATTTCAGGAAGCGGCTCACCGGAGACCCGAAGTAGCGGACCGGAAATTATGTGACGCCAGGAGAGGGATGGACATGGGCAGGCCCGAGAGGCCGTTGGACGCGGCCAACGGCCCGATCGCCGAATTCGCTCGCGATCTGCGCGCGCTACGGAAGCGCGCAGGCAGTCCAAGTTACCGGCAACTCGCCCGTACCGCATTGTTCGCGCCGTCCGTGCTGTCCAGCGCGGCCAGCGGCCACCGGCTGCCCACCCTCGCGGTGACGCTGGCGTTCGTGTCCGCATGCGGGGGAGACCCCGTGGCCTGGGAGCGGCGCTGGCGGGAGATCGCCGGACAGCCAGGCCAGCCACCGGGCCAGGCAGGTCAACCACCAGGCCAGTTGGGCCAGTTGGGCCAGGTGGGCCAGGTAGGTGTGGCGGTCAGCTCCCAGGACGACCGGGAGCCGTCCGTCCTGTCGGCCGACAGCCTGTTCGGCCTGGCCGGGGTGCAGGCCGTCACGCATGTGGCGACCAGTACGGTGACCAGTCTCGTCCGTCCCGCCCAACTGCCCATGGGGTCGAGCACGTTCGTCGGCCGCGCGCGGGAACTGGYTGCCGCGGCCCGGCTGATCGGCCTTGCCGGGCCGGCCAGGATGCCGCTGCTGGTCAGCGGGCCGATCGGGATCGGCAAGACGGCATTCGCGCTCCGGCTGGCCCACGAGGTGTCCGCCGACTTCCCGGACGGCCGTCTCTACGCGGATCTCGGCGGCTGCGGTACGGCCAGCCGCCCCGTGAACAGCATTGTGCGCGGTTTCCTGCACGCGCTGGGGGTGCCCACCCATCTCGTGCCGGAYGATCCGGCGCAGCAGATCGGTCTGTACCGCTCGCTGCTCGCTCAGCGCAGGTTGTTCGTGCTGCTGGCGAACGTCCGTGACGAACAGCGGGTCCGGCCGCTGCTGGGGCAGACCGCGCGCAGCCAGGTCGTGATGACCAGCAGGGCGCGGCTGCTCGGGCTGGACGGCACGCACCGGATCGATCTGGACACGTTCACCCGGGAGGAGTCGATGACACTGATCGGCCGGCTGGCCGGCGCGGAACGGGTGTGGGCGGAACACGAAGCCGCCGACGCCGTCGCCGAGCTGTGCGAGGACCTGCCACTCGCCGTCAGCATCGTCGCCAGGAAGATAGCGGCCCGGCCGGAGCTGACGATCGCGTACACCGCCAGCCAGCTCGCTGATCATGACATCCATCTGGACATCCTCAGCGTCGGCGACGTGAACGTGCGGGACCGGTTCGCCCTGGCATACCAGCTGCTGTCGCCGGCCGGGCAGGCGCTCGTCCACCAGCTCGGCCGGAACAGGGCGGGATGGGCGACCGCGATCGGTGTCGCCGCTGACATGGGCGTACCGATCGAGTCGGCGGACGAACTGCTGGAGTCGATGGTGGACGCCGGCCTGCTGCGGCGGGCCAGTGTCGCCGGCCGTTACAGTGTGTCAAGGCTGTTCAGCGCGTTCGCCGGGAACGTGCAACGGGACGCCGAGCCGCTGTCGGTCTCGCTGGTGGAGGGTGGGGCGCGGAGGGTGTCGCTCGAACCGCTCCGCCGCGACGTCGGGCCGGCGCTGCCAGCCCTGCCGGCCACCAGGTCCGACGTTGATTGTTCGGATTCGGCGGTCCTTCCGGTCAACGTCACGTGTGGTTTGAATGGTGCACGAACCAGTCGAACGGTTGTCGCCGACGCGTAATGGTCCGGCATGAAGCACGGACCGGCCTCGCCGGCGACGGAGGTCGCCGGGTGCCGGCACATGCGCGTCACCGGATATCGGAAGTTCGTGTTGTGTACAACATGCTGTATTCACCCGCAAGAGGTGTGCCATGCGGATCGCGACAGATGGCCAGCGGTGGCGGCGGCGCGCCGCTGGCCGGCGTCAGGGTGCTGCTGGCCGACAGGCCGGGTCCCGTCGCGTCATACGGATGCCACACCTGGGACAGCCCGGCCACGGCCATACGCGCACGGCATCGACGGATCGGGCCACGCACCCTGCTGCCCGCGATACCACGAGACGCCCGCCATGACCCGAACGCCCGGTTCCAGGCGGTCTGGACAAAGCCCCCCACAGGACACCGGTCCCATTTTTGCGGCCAGCCGTGCCATCCGGTGTGGCACGGTGACAGAACAGCGCTCACAGGCGGTATGGAGGACGGCGTGCGACGTACAGCCACCAGGCGGCACTATCTCATGGTCAGGCCGACGTATTTCGACGTCGAGTACTCGATCAACCCGTGGATGGATCCCAAGAAACCCACCTTCACCGAGGTCGCCGTCGCCCAGTGGGAATGGCTTCGCAATCTCTATCTCGAGCTGGGGCACCGGGTGGAACAGCTTCAGCCGCGGTCCGGTCTGCCGGACATGGTGTTCGCGGCCAACGGCGCGACCGTGGTGAACGGCCAGGCGCTTGTCGCGCGCTTCCGGCACACGCACCGCTGCCCGGAGTCCGCCGCCTACCTGCGCTGGTTCCGGGAACACGGTTACCGCAACGTCCGGCAGGCACGGTGGATCAACGAGGGCGAGGGCGACTATCTTCTCGCCGGGCCGCGGCTGCTGGCCGGATCGGGTTTCCGGACCAACACCGAGGCGCACCTGGAATCCCAGGAGTTCTTCGGTATGCCGGTGGTCGGGCTGACCCTCGTCGATCCGCGCTACTACCACCTGGACACAGCGCTCGCCGTACTGGACCACGACACGGTCATGTACTATCCGAAGGCCTTTTCCGCGGGCAGCCGCCGGCTGCTCGAGGAGCTCTACCCCGACGCCATCACGGCGTCCGACGACGACGCCGCGGCGTTCGGCCTCAACGCCGTGTCCGACGGACGGCATGTCGTGCTGCCGCAGGCCGCCACCGGGCTGATCAGCCAGCTGCGCGAGCGCGGCTTCGAGCCGATCGGCGCGGACCTGTCGGAACTGCTCAAGGCCGGCGGCAGCGTCAAGTGCTGCACCCTGGAGCTGCGCGCCGGACAAACCGAAGGACCGCGGCGCGGCCGGTGAGCCGGCCGGATCCACCGGTTGTCAGGATCTGTTTGCCTGTTGGCATTCACGGGTTGGCGCGACCGTCGACAGCACGACCCGATCGGTCGCGGCCAACCCGGCCGGGTATATGCTCGAAACGCTGGCCAGTTGTTGCCCGGTGCGCTCGGCACCGAGATCGAACGGCTGTACCGAACGACGGCTATACCGGGTGATGGCTATACCGGACGACGGCTATACAGAACGACTGTATCGGACGGCTCCGCCGAACCGCTCTGTCGTGTTGCCCCGCCGTGTCGATATGTCGTGTCGATTCTGCCCGCGGGCCCGYCGGGACACATTCGTCTATATGAACGGTCGGGTAGCTCGATACGGCTGACTCGACATGACCGAGGGGTGAGAGATCATGGTGGAGACAGTTCAGCGGACCAGGGCGGAGCTGTTGCGCTCGCTGCACGCCAGCGGGGTGCTGGTGCTGCCGAACGCGTGGGACGCCGCCAGCGCCGCGCTGATCGCGCGGGCGGGCGCGAAGGTGATCGCCACGACGAGCGCGGGGGTCGCCTGGTCGGTCGGCAGGTCTGACGGGCAGCACCTGACCCGGGCCGAAGCGGTCGAGCAGGTCCGGCGGATCGTGGCCGCCGTGGACGTCCCGGTCACGGCCGACGTGGAAGGGGGATACGGCCCCGGGTCCGAGGATGTCGCGGCGACCATCGAAGCGGTTGTCGCAGCCGGCGCGGTCGGGGTGAACATCGAGGATTCGCGGGCCCCCGGTGGCCCGCTGTTCGACGTCGCCGCGCAGGCCGAGCGGCTTCGCGCCGCCAGGTCCGCGGCGGTGCGGGCAGGGCTGCCAGAGCTGCTGGTCAACGCACGGACCGACGTCTTCCTGTTCGGTATCGGCGAGCCCGAAGGGCGGCTGGCGGACGTGCTCGCCCGCTCGTCGGCCTACGCCGAGGCGGGCGCCGACAGCCTCTTCGTGCCGGGTCTTCTCGACCTGGACGTCGTGGCCTCACTGGTGACGGCGTCACCGTTGCCGATCAACGTGATGGCCGGGCCGGGCGCCCCGACCGTCGCCGAGTTCGAATCGGTGGGCGTGCGTCGGGTGAGCGTCGGTACCGGCATCAGCCAGGCGGCGTACTCGGTCGCCCAGCGCGCGGCCATCGAACTGCTCGTCAAGGGTACCTACACCGAGCTCGAGGGAGCCCTCGACTTCGGCGGCATCAACGGTTTGTTCAGCTGATCGGTCGGCGTGTTCGGCCGATGGTCGGCGCGGCCGGCGCGGCCGGCGATTGATTGTCCGGTCCGGTCAACCCTGTCGGTCAACGAACGCTTCTGCTGAGATCGAGTCATGGCGCAGATGACTAAAACAAAGAATTCAGCGGAAGCGGATTCCTCGGCAGGAGTGCTGGCGACCCTGCGGGCGACACCGCCATCGGTCAGGTACCTGCTGGGCGGCGTGCTCGTCAACCAGCTGGGCGCGTTTGTGCAGACATTCCTGGTGTTGTATCTGACGGTTCGCGGATTCTCTGTCGGCCAGGCCGGCCTCGCGCTGACGGCATACAGCGTGGGCGCGGTGTTCGGCACGCTGCTCGGTGGGGAGCTGACCCAGCGGATCGGCCCGCGGGCGACCATCACCGGCTCGATGGTGACCTCGGCCGTGATCGTGGGGCTCGTCCCGTGGCTGAGCGGCCTGTCGGCGTTCAGCCTCATATTCGTCGCCGTCGGGCTGGCCGGTCTGGCCACCCAGTCCTACCGGCCCGCGGCGGCGATGCTGCTCAGCGATCTCATGCCGGAAGAACACCAGGTCATGGGGTTCTCGATGATGCGGACCGCGCTGAACATCGGCGCCGCGCTGGGCCCGCTGATCGCCGCCGGGCTGATCCTGCTCGACTGGAACCTGCTCTTCTGGCTCGACGCGCTCACCGCGCTCGTGTACGCGGTGGTCGCGCACACCTTCCTGCCCGACACGCCGGCCACACCGGAGGAGACGAAACCGGCCGGGGGCGGACGGTCCGGGTACGGTGTGCCGCTGCGGGACAGCAACTACCTGTTCTTCCTGGCCTCGGTGCTGCTCGGTTCCATGATCTATATGCAGTACGTGGTCGCGCTGCCACTGAAGATCTCCGATGACGGCCATCCGGCCGCGCTGTACAGCGCTGCGCTCGCCACGTCATCCGTCACCCTGATCCTGTGCGAGCTGAAGATCACCTCGTACGTCAGGAGCTGGCGGCCGAATCTCGTGGGCGCGCTCGGCACCGTGGTCATGGGGGTCGGCCTCGCCACGTACGGCCTCGCCACCGACTCGGCCGCGCTGATCATCGTCAGCACGGTGGTGTTCGTGACCGGCGTGATGATCAACGGGCCCACGATGTTCGCGCATCCGGCCAGGTTCCCGGCCGCGGTGAAGGCCCGCTACATCGGCGTGCACCAGGCGACGTTCGGGCTCGGCCTCGCGCTCGGGCCGGTTCTCGGCGTACTCGCGTGGGAGCGGCTGGCCAACGGAGTCTGGCTGTTGTGCGGTGTCGTCGGCGTCATCGCCGCGCTGTGCGCGCTGGTGGGCATGCGGGAGAACGTGGGACGCGCCGAACGGAAAGTAACGGCGCAACAGAAAGCAGCGGCGCACTGAACAGGGCACAGTGCTGAACAGAACATGGTGCTGAGCGGAACCTGACGTTCGGAACGGAACATGGCCCGCTGAAAAGAACGTGGCACGTCGAGAAGATGGTACGCCGGATAACGCCGCCCGCGTCGGGCGGCGTTATTTCGTGCCTCGCCGTCCCGCGCATTTGATTGTCTTCGTCGACCAATCCTTTCGATCAATGATCCTGTCGTATTGAATTGTGTTGTGCCGGTGAACCGACACGTACCGGTGAACCGAGACCGGCTGAGACGAACAGGACCACGGTGATCGGAGTGGGATTTTGACCGACCAAGAGGTTGACATACTGGCTGTCGGTGCCGGGCCGGCGAACCTGGCGCTGGCGATCGGCATCGAGGAGTCCGGCGTACGGGAGCTGGCGGAGAACACCCTGCTGCTGGAGCAGTATCCGGACGTCAAATGGCAACGCAACCTGCTGCTGCCCTGGGCGCGCAGCCAGGTGTCGTTCCTGAAGGACCTGGTGACCCTGCACAACCCGCGGAGCCGGTTCACCTTTCTGAACTTCCTGCACGAGCAGGGCCGGCTGGACGAGTTCGTGAACCTGGGCACGTTCAACCCGTTCCGCTGGGAGCTGTCGAACTACCAGCAGTGGGTTGCGGACTCCCTGGAGCACGTCGGCATCCGCTACGGCGCCCGGGTCGAGCGGATCGAGCCCCGGCGGGCCGCCGACAGCACGGTAGTCGGATGGACGGTCACCCTGAGCGACGGCGGCACCATACGGTGCCGTGACCTCGTCATCGGCGCCGGCCGCGATCCCCACGTCCCCGACGTCTTCCGCGAGCTGCCCGCCGACCGGCTGATCCACAGCACCAGGTACTGCACCCGTATCGCGCAGGTGCCGGCCGACCGGCCGCTGCGGACCGTGGTGGTGGGCGGCGCGCAGAGCGCGGCGGAGATGTTCATGGCGCTGCACCAGGACCTTCCGCTGAGCCGGCCGACCCTGCTGGTGCGCTCCGTCGGCCTGCAGAACTACCAGACGAGCAAGTTCGTCAACGAGCTGTTCTTCCCCTCCTTCGTCGACGACTTCTTCGACAGCGCACCCGAGATCCGCGCGGAGATTCTCCACGAAATGCATCTGACGAACTACGCCGGCCTGGCCGAGCCTTTCCTCGACGAGCTGTACTCGATGCTCTACCAGCAGAAGATGCTGGGAAAGCAGCGATCCGCGGTACGGGCGATGACCGAGATCATCAGCGCCCGGGTCGACGGCGACGACGTCGTGCTGGAACTGCGGGACCGCCGCAGCGGCAAGGTCGAGCCGCTGCGCTGCGACCTGGTGCTGCTGGGGACCGGGTACGAGCCGAGAATGCCCGCGCTGGTGCGGGACCTTGCCGGGCGGCTGGGCCTGGCCGACATCACGGTCAACCGGCGCTACCGCGTCGACCTGGACGACTCGGCATGGGGCGCGGTGTACCTGCAGGGCGTCAACGAGCGGACCCACGGCATCTCGGACTCACTGATCAGCGTGCTCGCCCACCGCTCCCAGGACATCCTCGCCGACCTGCTCGACCGGCGTGCGGCATCGGTGGCGACATCGGTGGCCTGGAGCGCGTGATGGAGATCCGCAGACTGGACCGGGCGAACCTGACCCGTGCCTACGGTCTCGACTCGCAGCGGCTGCTGCCCTGGCCGGCGCTGAACGCGCCGTTCGAGGGCGCCTGGTGTGTGCTGCGGCCAGGCGGCGTCTCGACCGCGCACGCCCACCACGAGCACGAGATCTTCATCGCCATGGCGGGCAGCTCGACGCTGCTGGTCGACGGCGAGCGGTACGAGTTCGCCGCGGGCGACATCGCGCACCTGCCGCCCGGCAGCACCCACCAGGTTGTCAACGACAGCACCGAGGCCTTCGAGTACTACGGCCTCTGGTGGGACGGCGAGATGGCGGTCAACTTCCTGCGCCGTCTTGAGAAGCCCGGGGAGAACCGTCCCGGGGCGCTCGGGAGGAAGGCGTCATGACCGGGCGGACAGTGGTGATCTCGCCGGCTCCCACCGCAAACGGCGACCTGCACCTGGGGCATCTGGCGGGCCCGTTCCTGGCGGCCGACGTGTACACCCGGTACGCGCGCGCGACCGGCCGTGAAGTGATCTTCGGCACCGGCATCCAGGACACCCCGAGCTACGTGGTGACCACGGCCCACCGGTTGGGCACGACGCCGACGCGGCTGGTGGCCCGCTCCGCCCGTCAGGTGGAGGCGTCCCTGGCGGCGGCGGGGATCGGGGTCGACGGCTTCACCAGCGTCGACGAACGGTTCACCAAGATGGTCTGGGGTTTCCTGGAGCGGCTGTACGCCGCCGGGAAGCTCCGGCTGCGGACGATGACGTTCCCGTACCTGCCGCGCACCGGGCAGTACCTGGTGGACGGGTACGTGCGCGGAAGCTGCCCGGTCTGCCTGGCCGACGGGTGCGCCGGGCTGTGCGAGAGCTGCGCCCATCCGGTCCCCGCCGGGGAACTGCTCAACCCGCGTTCGACCATGTACCCGGACGAGCCGGTGCGGTCGCGCCAGGCGCGGGTCCTGGTGCTGCCGATGGAGGAGTACCGGGACGGGCTGCGCGACTACTTCGCCGGCCACGCCGCGATGATGCGCCCGCACATGGCGCAGGCCGTCCAGCAGATGCTCTCCCGGCCGCTGCCGGACTATCCGGTCACCTATCCGGGCTCCTGGGGCATCCCCGCGCTCTTCCCCGAGGTCACCGGACAGGTGATCAATCCGAACGCCGAGCCGATGGCGTGGAGCATGTACTGCTCCGCGCTGTCGGCCGAGCGCCGGGGCACACCCCTGGCCGCCGAGGACGAGCTGTGGCTGRCCGGGGCCGGCTCGACCGTGGTCTACTTCCTCGGCTTCGACAACATCTACCCGTTCGCGGTCGCCGGGATCGCGATGCTGCTGGCGCACGACGGCCGCTACGACCTGCCGGAGCTGTTCCTCACCAACGAGTTCTACGAGCTGGACAACGCGAAGTTCTCCACCAGCCGCGGCCATGTGGTGGGGGGACGGGACCTGGCGGCCGAGGTGCCGAGGGACCTGATCCGGTTCCACCTGGCCACGACCAGCCCGGAGTTCCAGCGCACCAACTTCAGCCGCGAGGCACTGGCCCGGATCACCCGCTCGCGTCTCGTCGAGCCGTGGAACCGGGTGGCGGCCGAGATCGACAGGTGGGTCGGCCGAGGGCCGCTGGTGGTGTCCGAACGCTCCCGGGCAGCCGTCGCGCTCATCACCGAACGCTTCGTCGCGGCCTACGACATGCCCTACTTCAGCCTCAACCGGGCGGCCGAGACGCTCGTCGAGCAGCTGGCCCGGCTGGACGGGTGGGCCGTGGGCCCGGGCGAGGGCGGCGACTTCTGCCACGAGACCGAGGCGGTGCTGCGCTGCGCGGCACCCATCCTGATCGACCTGGCCGAGCGGGCGCTGCCGGACCTTGCGATCCTCCCCGCCGGCCGCGCGGTGACCGAGATCGTGCCCAGGAGCATGCCCAGGCTCAGCGAAAGGGTGGCGCGCGATGCCGCCTGACACGCGGCACGTGCTCGTCGTGGGGGCGGGTGTCGTCGGCCTGCTGACCGCGCTGCGGTGCGCGCTCGCCGGCCACCGGGTCACCGTGGTGGACCGGGGCCCCGTCCCCAATCCGGTGTCCAGCTCGTTCGACCAGCACCGGGCGATCCGGGCGCTCGACCCCGCCGACCGGGCCGCCACCCGGCGGGTCGCGGCCGCCCACCACGAGTGGCTGGCGCTGGAGCGGCTGCTGGGCGCCAGGCTCTACCGCCGCGTCGGCGTGGTGACCGCCTGGCCCGCCGGCGAGGCCGACGCGGTGGCCGCGGCCGGCGCCGACGCCGGCCTGCCCGTCGAGCTCGTCGAGCCGGACAAGCTGCCGCACATGAGGTTCCCCGCGGGTTCGGTGGGGGTGCTCGAGCACGACGCCGGCGTGCTGCTGGCGCGGCGGGTCCTGACAGCCGTGGCCCGGTGGCTGGACGCGCACGCCGCGGTGACGGTGCTGCCGTGGCAGGACGTCGTCTCGGTCGACGCCGACGCGGGACGGGTCGTGCTGGCCGGCGGCCGGCGGCTGGGCGCGGACCTGGTCTTCGTCGCCGCGGGGCCGTGGTCGCGCGAGCTGGTCGACCTGCCGATGGTGCTCTACCGCCAGGCCATGGTGTACCTCAGTCCGCCCGCGGAGCTGGCGCGCTGGTGGGAGCGCGCGCCCAGCGCGGGGCGTGTCGGCGCCGACGGGCGGTCCTGGCTGCTGCCGCCGGGCGAGGGAACGCTGCTGAAGGTCAGTTCCAGCGCGGTGTGCCGGGAGGTCGACGCGGTGGCCGGCCCCGGGGACAGGGCCGCTGACGGCTCCGTGGACGGCTTCGCTGACGGCTCCGACGGTGTCGGCTCCTGGCCGGTCGACGTCGACCGGTTGGTGGCGTCGATCCTGACCGGCCCGGAGCGCTACACCGTGCGGCGGGTCAGGCAGTGCCACTACCTGGTCGACGCGGGCACCGGTGGCGCCCGTCTCGTCCGTCCCGGTCCGGCGGTGTGGGCGTGCGCGGCCGCCGGCGGCGACGGATTCCGCACCGCGCCCCTGGTCGCCGCGCGGATCGCCGCACAGATCACCGAGACCACCGCTGAGAACGCCGTGGGCTCAGCGCCGACTTGGAAGGAGTACGCATGAACAGCTCCAGGAACGTACTGCTGGTGATCGGCAGTGGGCTGAAGCTCTACCGCGAGTACCTGGTCCGATCGGCCGCCGCGCGGGCCCGGGAAGCAGGCCTCGAACTGGTACTGATCAACAACCTCCGGCCCACCTGGCAGCGCGGCTACTTCGACGAGATCACCGTGGTCAACGTCTTCGACCACGACCTGCTGGCCGGCGCGGCCCGCGAGGTGGCGGCCAGGCACACGGTCGTCGGCGTGCTGTGCTGGGACGAGCCGCTGGTGATGTCCGCCGCCGAGCTCGCCGCCGAGTTCGGCGTGCCGGGCCTCAGCATCCCCGGCGTGCACGGGTGCCGCGACAAGTACGACACCCGCTCCCGGCTCACCGCCGCCGGGCTGCTGCAGCCCGGGTTCGAGATGACGGCCACCGCCGAGCAGGCCCGGGCGGCGGCGGAGCGGATCGGCTACCCGGTCGTGGTGAAGCCCCGAGCGCTCGGCGCCAGCATGGGCGTCGTCCTCGCCGCCGACGAGGCCGAGCTGGACGAGGCCTTCCGCGTCGCGGACCAGGCCAGCCTGATCGGCGACAGGTCGTACCAGGGCGGCGCCATCGTCGAGGGCTACGCCGTGGGCCCCGAGATCAGCGTCGACGCCGCCGTGCACAAGGGCGAGTACCTGCCGATGTTCGTGGCCCGCAAGCGTACCGGAGCGCATCCCTACTTCGAGGAGATCGGCCATGTCGTCGACGCGGCCGACCCGCTCCTGCACGACTCCGTGCTGATCGACACCCTGGCGAGGGCACACCGGGTCCTCGGGATCGAGAACGGCATCACCCACGCCGAGGTGCGGCTCACCGAGCGGGGCCCGCTGATCATCGAGATCAACGGCAGGCTCGGCGGCGACCTGATCCCGTTCCTCGGCAGGCTCGCCACCGGCATCGACCCGGGTGAGGTGCTCGTCGACGTCGCCGTCGGGCAGCGACCGGACATCGTGCCGGTCAGGCGCGGCGTCGCCGGCATCCGGTTCGGCTACCCGGAGCGGGACTGCCGGGTGCGGTCGGTCCGCGTGCCACAGGCGGCGCCCGGGCTGGTCACCGCGTCCCGGATGGTCGAGCCCGGGACCACGCTGCGGCTGCCGCCGGGTGGCTACATCGCCCGCCACTCCTTCGTGGTGTGCCAGGCCGACGACACACCGACCTGCGTCGAGCGGCTGGACGTGGCGAGCGCGCTGGTCACGGTGGACGCCGACCCGGTCGCGCCGCCCCCGCCCGGCACGGCCCTGGAAATGCCCGCCGGCCTCCTGGACGTGGACGAATGACGATCAACTACGACGGGCGGCTGTTCCGCAGGGCCGGCGGCGGTGACGGCACGGTCGCCCGCTACCACCAGGACGGCGATCTGGTGTGGGCGGACTTCGCCGGTGGGCAGGTGCGCCGCGGGGCGATCATCGGTACCTGCGGGCCGGAGGGCACCCTGCGGCTGTCCTACACCATGGCGCTCGTCGACGGCCGGGTGATCTCCGGGCACACCGTGAACACCCCGCAGCGGGACGACGGCGGACGGCTGGTGCTGCGCGAGGAGTGGGAGCGCTACGGCGCGCACGCCGAGGCCGGCGTCTCCTACCTCGAGGAGGTGAGCTGAGATGCCCGGCGCGACCAGGGCGTCCGAGGCCGCCGGAGTGGCTGGAACCGCCGGGTCTGCCGGGGTGGCCGGGGTGGCCGGGGTGGCCGGCTGGCAGGGCCTGCGCAGCCTGGTCGACGGCCGCCTGCGGCTGCCGGGCGACGCCGGTTTCACCGAGGCGAGCAGGGCGTTCAACGAGCGCTACCACCACGTCCGGCCTGCCGCGGCGCTGACGGCGGCGAACGCCGCCGACGTCGGCCGGGCGATCGGCTGGGCCCGCGAGCACGGCACACCGTTCACCGTCCGGGGCGGCGGCCACAGCTATACGGGCAGCTCGGTCAACACTGGGCTGGTGCTCGACCTGCGCGGGCTGGACGAGGTGCGTGTCGACCCGTCGAGCGGACTGGTCACCGTCGGCGGCGGCGCCCGGATGAAGGCGATCTACGCCGCGCTGCGCCCGCACGACCTGGCGTTCCCGCTGGGCAACTCCGACGATGTCGGGATCGGCGGGCTGGTGCTCGGCGGCGGCGTCGCGGCGGTGTCACGCGCCTTCGGGCTGACCTGCGACGCGCTGGTGCGCACTGACGTCGTCCTCGCCGACGGCACGACGCTCACCTGCGACGGGACCGAGAACGCCGACCTGTTCTGGGCCTGCCGAGGTGGCGGCGGCGGGAACTTCGGGGTGAACACCTCCTTCACCTTCCAGGCCCGGCCGGTGCCGCCCGCCAGCTCCACCTGCCTGCTGCTGTGGTCCTGGGAGCACGCGCCCGAGGTGCTGAGCACCGCGCAGGAGGTCATGCGACGCGCGCCGGAGGCGTTCGCCGCCCGTATCGGCGCGAGCCGCGCCCCGGGCCAGGACGGCACGGTCTCGATGATCGGGCAGCATCTCGGCCCGGCCGAGGAACTGCGGGAGCTGCTCGAGCCCGCGCTGGCGGCCGCCACGCCGTACCGGGCGGACATCGCCGACCGGACCTACTGGGAGGCCGTGGACTACCTGCACCACACCACCTCGGGCGGCGCGTTCGCGGTACGCACCCGGTGCGTACCGCAGCCGCTGCCCGAGGCGGGCGTGGCGACCGTGCTGGCGGCCCTGGAGAAGTGGCCGGGCAGCGGCAATCCGGACGGTGCCGGCGTCGCCCTGTTCACCTGGGGCGGCGCGATCAACCGGGTGCCGGTGGCCGACACCGCGTTCCCGCACCGGGATGTGCTGTTCCTGATCAGCATGGACACCTCGTGGAACACCGACGATCCCGCCGAGGTGGCGCGGGACAACCTGGAGTGGCTGACCGGCCTGCACCAGGAGATGGGCGCGTTCGCCTCCGACGCGGCCTACGTCAACTTTCCCGATCCTGATCTTCCTGACTGGCGGTCGGCCTACTACGGCCCGAACCTGGCGCGGCTGAACGAGGTCAAACACCGCTACGACCCCGACCGCGTCTTCCGCTTCGCCCAGGCGATCTAGCGCTGCGTGAGCCGGCGTTCGTCCCGTCCGCCGCGCCCGGGGCAGGCGTTGGCTGACGCGGCACCAGCGCACCCACCGCATCCAAGGGGAGCGATCACATGACCGAGACACAGACCTACCGTGAGCCCGCCGCGGCCGGCCCCGGTCCGGCCGGCCTGGCCGCGCAGGCGCCACCCCGGACCGGCAGGGAGATCCTCGAGCGCGCCCGGGCGGCCGCCCCGCGGCTGCGGGAGCGCTCCGAGGACATCGAACGCGCGCGGCGGCTGCCCACGGACGTGGTGGAGATACTGCGTGCCACCGGGGTGTTCCGGATGGGCTTCGGGCGCCGGTGGGGCGGCCCCGAGCTCACCTCGGTGGAACAGACCGAGGTCATCGAGGCGCTCTCCTACGGCGACGCGTCCGCCGGCTGGTGCGCGATGATCGGTTCGGACACCGGGCTCTACGCCGCGTTCCTGGACGAGCCGGTGGCCAAGGAGATGTTCCCCAGCCTGGACATGATCACGGCTGGGCTGCTGTTCCCGACCGGGCACGCCGAGCGCGTCCCCGGCGGCTACCGGCTCACCGGCCGCTGGCAGTTCRGCAGCGGGATCACCCACAGCGACTGGGTGATCTCCGGGGCGTTCATCTACCGTGACGGCCGGCCGGAGCCGGGCCCGGACGGGGATCCGCACGACTCGCGGCTGATGATGGTGCCGCGCGAGCAGGTCGAGATCGTCGACACCTGGTACACCACCGGTCTGGCCGGCAGCGGAAGCTGCGACTACACGATCACGGACGTGTTCGTCCCCGAGGAGYACACCCTTGTCTTCGGGGCCGTGCGCAACGGCACCGGCGCGCTCGCCCAGCCGGAGGTGCACATGCGCAACATGCCCGGCGTGCCGCTGGGCATCGCGCGCGCCGCGCTCGACCACACCCGCGAGATCATCGCCAGCCGGGCACGTCCGACGGGCGCCGCCGCGGCCGACGACTACCGCATGCAGGTCGTCATCGCCGGCTGCGAGGCCGACTTCGTCGCCACCCGCAACGGGGTGTACGGMAGCATGCGGCGCCAGCACGACGTCCTGGCCGCCGGGGGCACCTTCGACGATCTCACTCCGGACGAGCGGGCCGCGTTGCCGCTGTCGCGCCTGCACGCCTTCCGAACGGCGCGGTCGATCGTGAGCCGGCTCTACGACCTGCTGCAGACCGGTTCGATCTACCGGCCGTCCCCGCTGGACCGGTGGCTGCGTGACACGAACACGATGTGCCAGCACATCGTCGCCCAGGACCGCATCCTGCAGTCGGCCGGTGCCCATCTGCTGGGCGGCAGGCCCGGTTTCCCGCTCTGCCTCGGCATTGTATGACGTTCTCGCAGGCAGTTGTCCCGTCCGTGACCGTGTGATTCGGCATTCGTGTTGTCGGCGCGTTTTCAGGGGTGGGCCGACGGAAAAGCAGGTGTCCGGACCGGTCGCGGACGATGACCGTCCGCGGTCCCGTCGAACGCTGCTTCGGCATCATCGACGTCTTCGGCATTATCATCGTGAATGGAAAGAACATGAGACCATTTCGATCCGCTGTCTGCTCAGTGATAGCGCTCACCGTGYTGCTCGGCGCGTGTGGCACGAACACCACGAGTGGTAAGGGAGATGCGAGCGGTACCAGCCCGAACAGGCAGTCRATCATCAGCTACAGTGAGACCGAACCGGAAAACCCACTGATCCCCGGCGACACGACGGAGGTTGGCGGCATCGGAGTTCTCGGCGCCCTGTTCAAGGGGCTCGTGGAGTACGACGCGAAAACCGCCGCACCACGCAACGCCGTTGCCGAGTCCATTCAGACCACCGACGCAAAGGTCTATACAATCAAACTGAAGTCCGGGTGGACCTTCCATGACGGCACGCCGGTCACGGCGAAGAGTTTCGTCGACGCCTGGAACTACACCGCCTACTCCCCGAACGGGATGCAGGGCGCGAACTACTTCTCGCACGTCGAGGGTTTCGGCCAGGTGAACAACGCGACGCCGGACGGCGGGCAGCCGGACGCCCYGCCGCCCGCGAAGGAACTGTCGGGCCTGAAAGTCGTCGACGACAGCACCTTCGTCGTGACCCTGTCCGCGCCGTTCTCCACGTTTGCCACCCAGCTCGGCTATGCGGCCTTCTTCCCGCTGCCGGCGAGTTTCTTCGCCGACCGAAAGGCCTACGAGGCGCATCCGGTCGGCAACGGTCCGTTCCAGTTCGTGTCGTACACGGAGGGGAAGAGCCTCCTCGTGAAGCGCTACGACGGCTTCGCCGGCGAGAAAGCGCACGTCGACGGCATCGACTTCCGTTTCTACGCGAACCTGGACGACGCCTACGCGGACGTGTTGGCGAACAAACTCGACTATCTCTCGTTCACGCCGTGGTCGTCGACGGTCAACAGCAAGATCAAGACGGATCTGCCGGACTCCCGGCGTGCCTCCTACACATACCTCGGACACCAGGCGATCGCTTTTCCCCTCTATGACGGGCGCTTTGCCGACGTGCGGCTGCGGCAGGCCATCTCGATGGCCATCGACCGGGTCGACCTGATCAGGAAGGTCTTCAACGGGGCTCGGACGCCGGCCGACGGCATCGTGGCGCCGAACGTGCAGGGCTACGTCGGCAACCAGTGTGGGGAACTGTGCACCTATCAGCCCGAGAAGGCCAGGAAGCTGTTCGAGGAGAGCGGGTTCCAGGGGCCGGTCGTGCTGACCTCCAACGTCGACTCCGCCAACCAGCAGTGGATGGAGGTGACCTGCGAGTCGATCCAGAGGACGCTCGGCCGGGAATGCCGGTTCGAGCCGGTACCGACGCTCGGTGAGTTCCGCCGGAAGCTCGACGACGGGACGATAGGCGCGATCTATCGCAGCGCCTGGGTCGCCGACTACCCGTCGATCGAGAACTTCCTCAACCCGCTGTTCAGGACCGGTGGCTCGTCCAACGTCGGCCAGTACTCCAACCCCGCCGTCGACGCGCTGCTCACCCGCGCCGACGGGGCGCCGTCGGAGCGGGAGGGCGAGAAGCTCTACCAGGAGGCCGAACGGCTCGTGCTGCGGGACATGCCGACGATTCCGATCTGGTACCAGAGCGCCACGGCCGCCTGGTCCGCACGGCTGCACAATGTCGTCCCCACCCAGTTCCGTGAGCTGGACCTGCAGAGCGTCACGGTCTCCTAGCTGAATCACTCCGCAGATTGCCGTCTTGTACTGCCGTCTTGTATGGCTCGTCTTGCATCGCCGTCTTGCATGGTTGTCTTGCATTGTGGCCTCCGCCCGACCACCGGTGTCGACCAGCGATCCCGACGTATCCGAATCGCGACCGGCCCGACCGAAATCATCAGGGGGGAAGATGACCGACCAGGAGGTTGGCGTACCGACGGTCGGAGCGGGGCCGGCAACAGACCCGGCACTCGCGGCCACCATCGAGAAATCGCTCGCGGCCGCTGTCGGGAAATCCGGTCCGCGTGGGCTGGCTGAGAACACCTGGAAACCATCGGACTGCCAGCGGCGGGTCGCCGGTTCTCCGAAGCACGCGGGTACTCGCCACGGGGCTTGGAACGAGACTGTCGTCGAACCGCGACGTACAGGTGACGGTACAACCACCAGCACAACCACTATCAGTACAACCACTACCAGCACAACCGCCGGTACAACTGTCAGCCGGGCTGTGGCTCCCGCCGGCGGTGACAAACCGTATTGCCACGGTCCGTATTGCCACGGTTCGTATCGCCGCGGTTCGTATTGTCACGGTCTCGTCAACGGAACCGGCGATCCGCCGGTCAGTGTACCTGCTCACCGCCCGCAGGATACCTATCGCTCGCAGGATATCGTCGACGACCTGTTCGACCGGCGTAACAGCACGAAGGCGAAGACGGTGGGATGAAGATCCAGGATCTGGACCATAAAGATCTGACCGAAGTACCTGGAACACCCGGCCCGAATCCTGAACGGTCACTCGAGACCCGGGAGGATCCCGCCCGAGCGCCGCGAACACCGCAGAACGAAGCGGTCCGTCCCGGCAGGGTGACCGGCCCGTGGGGAGCCCGCGCCGCTGTCGTGTGCGCCGCGTGCGCGGTGTGGTGCGCAACGGTATGGATGTCAGCCCACATACACCCCGATCCAGCTCTGCACACTGTCGCCCTGTTCGTCCATCTGTCGTCTCTCGTCCTCGGATTCGGCGCCGTGCTCGTCGCCGACTACCTGATAGCTGTCTGGCTGGTCGGGCGTTCCACGTTCGCCGAGGCCGTCGCCGGAATCGATCGGCTGCACCTGCTGATCTGGACGGGACTCATCGGCCTGATGGGCAGCGGCACACTGTTGGAGCCGGATCTGGCCACCGTGACGGCCCGCGTGAAGCTCGGGCTCGTGTTGGTTCTCACCCTCAACGGGCTGCAGGCGATGCTTCTCAGCAAGCGCATGRAAGCGGCGGCGGGCGTTTTGAACATGCGCCTGCTCGCCTGGGGCGCCATAACGACCATCGTCTCTCAGGGATGCTGGTGGGGCGCGATGTGGATAGGATTCATCACCGCGTCCGCCAGATCCTAGAGATCTCCCGGCTCCTGGAACGTACAGCAGTGACGGTCACGCGGTTCGCTGGACGCATTACCTGCCGGCGGGGCAGTATGGCCACGTGCTGAGACCATCTCGTTACGCCGAGCGCGTCAACGACGACCGTGCCGCCATTCATGCCGTCCTCGACGAGGCGCTCGTCTGCCACGTCGGCCTCGTCGTCGCCGGCCGACCGCACGTGATACCCACTCTGCACGTGCGGGTGCGAGATTCCCTGTACATCCACGGATCCACCGCGGCGCGGCTGCTCGTGTCGGCGCGACCGGCACCGCTGCCGCTGTGCGTGACCGTCTCCCTGCTCGACGGTCTCGTGCTCGCGCGGTCGGCTTTCCACCATTCGCTGAACTACCGTTCTGTCGTGATCCACGGCGACGCCCGTCTCGTCGACACCGTGGAGGAAAAGACACAGGTGCTGGCCGCGCTGGTGGACCGCGTCGGGGTCGGGCGTTCCCAGCAGTGCAGGCCACCCACCAGCAGGGAGCTGGCCGCGACAGCCGTGCTCGCCCTGAGCCTGGACGACGAGAGCACCGACGTCGCGCTGAAACGCCGCACCGGCCCTCCGTCCGACGACGAGGCCGACCTCACCCTGGACTACTGGACCGGAGTCGTTCCCGTCCGTCTCACAGCCGGCACGCCCCAACCGGCCTGCGACATCCCGCTCCCCGGCGGCCTGGCCCCCTCCCTGACCTGACCAGAAAGGCGGCGGGCGCGGACGGAGCGCTGACGTACTTTCTGCCCTCTTTTCGTCCCACCGCTGCCACGCCGCGGCCCCGTTCGCGGGAATGGCTGTCGGGGGAGGAGCGCGGGGCCGGGGCTGTCGGATAGTTGTTGCCGGACAGTTACCGAAGGGTGTCCGAAAGTCAGGGTGGCCGGCCGGTAGTATGGTGGGCCGGGATCATGGTTATCGCCGGGTAGCTGACGTTCTCGGTGGTATCTGTCAGATACTCGTAGTCCTTGGGCGGCTGCCGGTACTTTCCCGGCCGGGCGGATGGTTACCGCGATCTGGCCGGCCACCGCGAAGGCAACGGTCCAGCTTCCCGAGCCTCCCCTCTTTCACTGCCGCGCTCATTGCTACCACTGGCTGACCGTCCGTCACGAACGCAACGGTCGCAACTCCCCTGGTTTTCTCTTTTCGTTGCCGTGCTCACTTTCTGAAGGCAGTTCCTCGCGTGAGACGCGCGCTTAAGGCATACTTAATTCAACTTTCGTACCATTTCTCCCATGGGACTTCTCTCAGACAAAGTGATCATCGTTACGGGCGCCAGCCGGGGGATCGGTGCCGCGGCGGCCCGGCTGTTCGCTGAGGAGGGCGCCCGGGTCGTCCTGGGCGCACGCGGCAGCGATGAGCTTGAGAAACTGGCTGGCCAGCTGACCGCTGACGGCTTCGACGCAGTCGCCGTGACCGCCGACGCCAGCACGACGGCCGGGGTGGAGTCACTCGTCCAGACGGCGCTGGAACGGTATGGAAGGCTGAACGGGGCGTATCTCAACGCGGCCGTCGGAGACGAACTCGGTAGGAGACTGGCCGATATCACCGAGGAGACCTGGGACTCCATACAGGCCCTGACGCTTCGTGGCATCTGGCTGAACCTCCGTGCCCAGATACCCGAGCTGATAAAGGCTGGTGGCGGTTCGATCGTGATCGCTGGCAGCGTGTCCGGACTGGTCGCCGGAATCGGAGACGCGGCCTATCAGGCGGCGAAGATCGGTGTCACCGGGCTCGCGCGGGCGGCGGCCCAGGAATATGCGGCACAGGGAATTCGGGTGAACGTCGTCGCTCCCGGCGCCATTCTGACCGACGGCGTGGCAGCCACGTTCGAGCAGTATCCGCAGGTGCGTGAACGCTTTGAGACCCACACCCCGCTCGGCCGCGCCGGCACGCCGCGCGAGGTCGCCGAAACGGTTGCCTGGTTGCTCAGCGACCGGTCCTCCTACATCACCGGAGTCACGCTCCCCGTCGACGGCGGCCTGCTGGCGACGAGGTTCTGACGGCAGATTCTGGATCGGGGCTGGACGGGCAGGTCCGTACTGTCGGTTGTTTCCGGGGCAGAGGGGCTGGCCTGACGGCGACCAGGCGTAGAAAGTAGAAAGTCGTGAACGCTCGGGACGTCACGAAACTCGCCGCCGGCGGCTCCTCGGCATGGCGGGCGATACAGATCGCCTCCCGCCTCGGGAACGGATCGACTCCGTCCCAGCCTCGCTGCACGCGTCGGCCAGGTATCACTGATCGTTTGCAGTGATCAGTGATACCTGGCCGACGAGAGCCTGCTGGCCGCTGTCCGCGGCGGCGACAAGCGGACAGCGGCCAGAGCGGTCTCGTGGCCACCCAGCGCAGGGAAACGGATCATCGCCGCGGACTGTACGAGGTCGGTCAGCGTAGTCGGCGCAGTATCGGATCAGGGGTCCGTGGCACCCGCGCTACCCGGATCTTCACGTCGACCGCGACCGCCCCGTGCTCATGGACGATGAGCGGATTGACGTCCATTTCGGTGATTTCGGGCAGGTCGTCGGCAAGCTGGGCGACGCGCAGCAGGACGTCCTCGAGCGCGGCAACGTCCGCCGGTGGACTTCCCCGGTACCCGAACAGCAGCGCCGAACCGCGGAGGGAACGGATCAGTTCCGCCGCGTCCCGGTCGGTGAGCGGTAGCAGCCGGTAGGACCGGTCGGCGAGCAGGTCGGTGAGGACGCCGCCGAGCCCGAATCCGATGAGCGGGCCGAAGGCGGGATCCTGCACGATCCCGACCAGGGTTTCGACGCCGGGGGCGATCATGGGCTGTACGGTTGCTCCTCCCATCGCCTCGCCCAGCGCGGCCCACATGGACCGGTAGGCCTGCGCGGCGTCGGCCGGCGTGGCCAGATCCAACCGGACGCCGCCCCGGTCGCTCTTGTGCACCAGATCGGGGTTGGCGGCCTTGAGGGCGACCGGTCCACCGATGCGCCCGGCGATGTCGGCGGCCATCTGGGCCGAGACCGCGTGTTCGGGCCGGGCGACCGGAATGCCACCGGCGGCCAGGAGGTCCGCCGCCACCGTCGGCCGCAACCAGCACCCTTCGGACCGGTCGGCCAGTGCCGCCTCGATGATGTCGCGGGCACCCGCGGGGGTGACGTCGTCGAAGGCGGGCACGGAGCCCCGGGGACGCCGTAGCCACTGTGCGTGCTCGGCTGCGAGCGACAGTGCGCGGCCGGCGTCCTCGGGGACGGCGAACGCGGGGACGGCGCCCGGCGCGGGTTCGCCCGGTTGTGCGGGCGCGGTGAGGGTCCGCACCCGGGGGGCCTGCCCGAGCACGACCGCGGCCAGCGGGGTCGTGCTCACCGCCGTGACCGCCGCGGCCGCGACGGTGAGGTCGTCGCGGCCGGTCAGCGGCGTCGGTGCGATCACGGCCAGCACGGCGTCGATGCCGCCGTCGGCGGACACGGTCCGCAGCGCCTGCTCGAAGGCGTCGCCGGATACCGACGCGATGGTGTCCACCGGATTGGCGACGGCGGCGCCGGGCGGCAGCAGGCCCGTGAGGGCGCGGCGGGTCGGTTCGGCCAGCTCGGGCAGTTCGAGGCCGGCGGCCGCGGCGGCGTCGGCGGCGAGGATGAGCGGGCCGCCCGCGTTCCCGACGATCGCGAGCCGCCGGCCCGCGGGCAGGCGTTGGTGGGCGAGCAGGGTCACTACGTCGAACAGCTCCCCGAGACCGTCGCCGGCGATGATCCCGGCCTGCCGGAAAAGGGCGCTGACCCGCACGGCAGGGCTGGCCGCGGCTGCCGTGTGGGAGGCGGCGGCGCGTGCCCCAGCCGCTGACGCGCCCCCTTTCACCGCGACGATCGAGGCTGTCCGCTACCCGTGCCGCGGGTAGGGAGGATACATGCTGGATGCACAACGCAGGGCACCGGTGCTCGCCGGCGTCGCTGGCCGCGCTGCGGTGGGCCGCCGAGCGGGCGTCGCTGTGCCGTGTGCCGCTGCGCCTGATCCATGCCTACGCGCTGTCGGCCACACCGCTTCCGCAGCGGTTGGAGAAGATCTACCAGGGGCTGCGTGAACACGGCTGGCGTGTCCTCGACGAGGCGACGGCCACGGTCGAGGGCACGTTCGACGTCGCGGTGACAGCCGATGCGGTCGTGGACGCACCCGGCCGGACGCTGGTGCGTGAGTCCTCCTCGGCGCAGCTCGTCGCGACCGGTGCTCGCGGCCACGGCGGCTTCGCCGCGCTGCTGCTCGGCTCCACCGGCCACCAGTGCGTCCTGCACGCCGCCTGCCCGGTGGCCGTCGTACGCCCGTAGCTATCGAGCTCAGAGGCAGTTTCCGTCTGTCGGCAGGCTGTGGTTTCCGGGCCGGCCGTGCCACCGGGTTGGTGAAGAACGCCGCGCTGGAGCGCGAAAAGGCCGATGCGGGATCGGCGGCGGG